>JBATHL010000358.1:0-3672 GCA_049666745.1 Gammaproteobacteria bacterium | reverse complement strand
GCTGAGATACTGCCCCGGCTCCACGATGCCCGACCAGGGCTTGCCGGCAGGAATGATTTCATCGAGAAGCGTATTTCGAGACATGGCGGCCGAATCAGGGGACAGTATACCTATTAAGGATAAGCGGGCAGTCTCATCATTCGTGGTATCATTTTGGGTGAATTGACTTACAGGGAGGTAGGTTATGGCCAGGATGCCACGCATTGTAGTTCCCGGATACCCACATCACGTGACCCAACGGGGAAATCGTCGGCAACAGACGTTTTTCTGCGACGACGACTACCACTATTACATCGAACTCCTGTCCGAGTATGCACAACAGGCAAATACTGAAATCTGGGCTTATTGTTTAATGCCCAATCACGTGCATCTGGTTATGGTGCCCGATCAGGAAGACGGGCTGAGAGCGGCACTGGGAGAGGCGCATCGGCACTACACCCGGCATATCAATCTCCGCCAGAAATGGCGCGGCCACCTGTGGCAAGAGCGCTTCCATTCATTTCTGATGGATGAAGACTATCTGCTGGCGACCGTACGCTATGTGGAAAGAAATCCAGTCGCGGCCAGGCTATGCGAGTCGGCCGGGCAATGGCCATGGTCGAGCGCTCGGGCTCACCTTCGCGGACAGGATGACGACCTGGTTCGGGCCAAACCCATGCTGGATCGAATCAGTGACTGGCGGGCGTATCTGTCGAACGAAGTCGAAAACCATCAGGCGGATTCGATACGGCGCCATACTCGAACCGGTCGCCCGCTGGGCACAGCTGAGTTTGTCCACAACCTCGAGCAGTTAACTGGTAAGCCACTGGCCCCCAAACGTCCCGGCCGCAAGCCATCAAAATCCAAATAGGTATACTGTCCCCGGATTCCTATATACTGTCCCCGGATTCCAGAATCCGCGTTGGTGTGAATCGAAGCCACAGTTTACCTGTTTTTGAAACAAGTAAACCGTGACTCTAATCGCCAGGCCAGGTTAGAAAGACGAGAATACCTCACCCATGTGGGGGTGTATCGAGTCACCATCGATCAGGCCGGCTTCAACCATGTCAGCAAAGGCTTTGCGAGCGGTCTCCGTAGCCGCGTCCATGCTGGCCTGGTCCGGGTACTTCGCAAGGACGACACCTTTGCCATTGCCGTACGAGACCAGGTCGATAAAGTCGGCACCGGTGCCTTCCAGTGTCGCGCGCATGGTTTCCACCTTCTCGCCAACCTTATCCATATCCGAAGCTGCAAAACGAGTAATTCTGTAAACGGCCATGTAATTCTCCAGGCTTGAGTTTATGATGCCTGCGGGTGATTCCGCAGCCACGACAGGGTATAGGAAGTATCGGTGCGCGTCAGCAGCGAAGCCATGTTTATAGCGACCGGTCGCGCCAGGCATAGCTAAATAAGGTGACGGCTTACTTATCTCTAGAATAAGTTAACTGTCACCATAATGGCCTGACCCCGGAAGCGCTGGTTCTTCGCGGGGAACGGTATACTCATCTCCAAAGCGCCCCGGCCCGAGGCCATCCCCACCCAATTCGGTATACTGTCCCCGGAATTGAAGCTCAAACAAAAATCATAAATCTGTCCCCGGGCGCGACCATCAGCCCGCGATTCGGCTACACGGCCGTGGGTTCGTCCGCATCCGGTAAGAAGCCACCCGCCTGCATATTCCACAGGCGCGCATAGTGACCGTTTGCACCTAACAGGTCTTCGTGGCTGCCGTCTTCGATGATTCTGCCCTGGTCGAATACCAGGATGCGGTCCATGTGCGCGATCGTCGACAGGCGATGCGCCACCACGACCACCGTCCTACCCTGCATCAGGTTGACGAGCCCGAGTTGAATCTGCTTTTCGGTGACCGAATCCAGCGACGAGGTCGCTTCGTCGAGAATCAGGATCGGCGCATCCTTCAGGATGGCGCGCGCAATGGACACCCGCTGCCGCTGGCCGCCGGACAGCTTTACGCCGCGCTCGCCCACCAGCGAATCGTAACCCTTTTCCGTTTGCAGGATGAATTCATGGGCATGCGCCTTTTGCGCCGCCTCGATCACTTCATCGTCGCTGGCATCGAGCCGACCGTAGCGAATGTTCTCCATCAGCGAGCGGTGGAATAGCATCGGGTCCTGGGGAATCATCGACACGTGCTCGCGCAAGCTGTCCTGGGTGACATCGAGGATGTCCTGCCCGTCGATTCTGATCTGGCCGGACTGACATTCGAACAGGCGCAGGATCAGGTTCACAAAGGTGGATTTACCCGAGCCCGAAAACCCGACCAGACCCACCTGTTGTTTCGGCTCGATGGTGACATTGAGCCGTTCGAATATCGCCATGCCTTCCGGGTAGATGAAGGTGATATCCTCGAAGGCGATCTCCCCTCTCGGTACCTGCAACCGCGGTGCATCGGGCTTGTCGACGATTTCGTGCGACTGGACGAAGATTGAAACCCCGTCGCTGATGTTGCCCAGGTATTCGAAAAATTCGAGAAAGCTGCGGCTCAACCCCCGCGCCGCCTCGATCAGCATGATGGCGAGTCCGGCGACCATGGAGAATTCGCCCACCGTGAGATTGCCGTCGGCCCAGATCTTGAGCGCATAGCCGACCATCGCCACCATCAACACCATCGCGGCGATAAACTGGAACCAGCGCAATTTCTCCATGTACCAGAAAGTCCTGAGGGCGTGATCCACCTCGTGATTGAGGTAATCGGTCAGGTAGTCTTCTTCATACTGGCGCCGCGCAAACATCTTGGCGTTCATCACGTTGGTGACCGAATCGACGATCTTGCCGGTCACCAGCGAGCGCGCTTCCGCGAAATCCTGCGCGTACACGCGGCAGCGCCTGGCCAGCAGGTAAGACACGTAGATGTATATCCCGAGCCACAGGCTCAGGGTCAGCGCCAGCTCGCTGCTCGCGTGCATCAGGATGATCAACGCCACCACGGACTTGATGATCAACGGGTAAAAATCGAAGGTGATCGTCCACAGGGTGTGCATGCAGCTCATCGACACTTCCGCGATCCGATTCGCCAGCGACCCGGCAAAGTGGGAGATGAAATAACGGTGCGAATGGTGTTGCAGGTAACTGAACAGCGACTTACGGATCTCGCGACGCAGGTAGGGTCCCGTCAACACCAGCATCGCTCCGCTGGCACGGCTGAAGAGCACGATGCCAAGGTTCAACGCGGCGAACAGGATCATCGCGTCCTGGCTCGCGGCGAAGATGTCCGCGCCGGTCTCGTTCGCCAGGCTTACAGCGTCGATGATCTCCTTCACCGCGTACGGCAGGAGAATTGTGCAGGCCGCCTGCGCAGCCTCGAACACGAATATCGCCAGCAAGCGCAAGCGCGCCTTGAGATAAAAAATCAGGGCAAAGCGCCACGGCGAGCGCGACAGTCGGGGCGCTTCTTCGGCAATGGTCAGGGTCGTGTCCACGCGCACAGTGTAACGTCATCGTCGACTCGGGGAACAGTACTCTCTTTTGATTCAGGGTGAGTGTTGCCTTATCTTCAAAATAAGTAAACTGTCACCATAACTTACCCCAGTGCCGGTCGGCTTTGTGCTTACCTTCAAGAAAAACTAGGCAACGTATATCCCAGGGAAACTGGGACAGATCTGTTTATGGTAAACGCCCAGGTCGACTGCCCGTGAGCAAAGTCAACGATTAAATAAATCTGTCCCGGTTTTT
>JBATHL010000357.1:0-6560 GCA_049666745.1 Gammaproteobacteria bacterium | reverse complement strand
CGACATCGGTGAGGCTACCGTCGGTGACGGTGTAGTCGACACTGTCCGCACCATTGAAGTTAGCCGCCGGGGTATAGGTATAGCTACCATCGGTGGCAATCGTAATACTGCCACCTTGCGTGGTGGCGAAAGTGCCCGCAACGACGGTCAGTGCATCGCCATCGACATCCAGATCATTGGCATCCAGGTCGATAACGGAGTTAAACGGGGTATCTTCCGTCGCCGTGATCGCATCGTCGACCACGACCGGTGCATCGTTGACCGCACTGATCACACCATTGACCGTTGCCGTGTCGGTTAATGTGCCGTCGCTAATGGTGTAGTTAAAGCTTACCGGGCCGTTGTAGTTGGAATTCGCGCTGAAGGTAATATTGCCAACGCCATCGATGTTCACGGTGCCGTTGGTCACACCGATGCTTTGTACTGCGCCGGTCAAGGTGGTGCCATTAATCTCGATGATACTGAGCGTATCGCCATCCAGGTCACTGTCGTTTGACAGCATAGTGGCATTCAGGCTGCCGGTAGTGCTGTCTTCTGCACCGTCCAGGGCACCTGCATCATCTATGGCGTCTGGTGCGTTATTGACCGCACTTACGTTAATGCTGAGCGTGCC
Source organism: Gammaproteobacteria bacterium (assembly GCA_049666745.1). Taxonomy (GTDB): domain Bacteria; phylum Pseudomonadota; class Gammaproteobacteria. The sequence continues at coordinate 5,947 of JBATHL010000357.1, read as the reverse complement.
GGTGTCGGACAGGCTACCATCGGTGACGGTGTAATCGACACTATCCGAGCCATTGAAATTCAAGGCTGGCGTATAGGTGTAGCTACCATCGGCCGCAATCGCAATCGAACCACCCTGGGCAGTCGCAAAGGTGCCCGCGACGACGGTGAGTGCATCGCCATCGAGATCGGTGTCATTGAAGTCGAGGTCGATGGTTGAGGTAAACGGGGTATCTTCGATCGCGGTGATCGCATCATCCAGGGCAACCGGTGCGTCATTCACCGCATTCACCGTGATATTCAAGGTACCAACGTCGGTCATACTGCCGTCGGAGACGGTGTAATCGACACTATCGGTGCCATTGAAGTTGAGGGCAGGGGTATAGGTGTAACTGCCGTCGGCCGCAATCGTTATCGAACCACCCTGGACGGTGGCGAAGGTACCAGCCACAATCGAGAGCGCGTCGCCATCGAGATCGATGTCATTGGCAACGAGTTCGATGACCGAATTATACGGGGTATCCTCAACCGCGGTGATCGCGTCATCCATGGCAATCGGTCGGTCATTGTTAGTGGGGGTGGCGGCAGGGTTGCCAGTAGCGGTGGACGTAGAATCCTCAGAAGTAAAAATATTGACATCATCCAGAATCGACTGGTTATCCGGATCTGATGCATCATTGTTGAAGGGAGTTACCCGTGTTTCGACAATGCCTTCATTGCCATCTCTTGCATAGACGGATGCCTGGTGCAGCCCGTCAGCGCCACCTGCCGCGGCACCGGCTGCGGTTGCTTCCAGATCGGCGAGATCTATGCCTTCGACGATCAGGCTCTGAAGTTCGGCTAACTGATCAACGCGGTCGTCGGGGTAGCTGTTAAGGCTGGCAAAAACTGACTCATCCAGGAGCATTTCGGTGTTCTCACCGACCTGGAATCTTTGTCCGTTATAAAACTCAAGCACAATACTGGTACCGAGACCAGTAGTGAGAATGTCACCATCATTGATCTTATCGCCAATGCTGAGAACACGAATGACGCCATCTACGCTGCGAACCTGGGCGTCGCCGATTAAATCGACGACAAAACCGATATTTTTAGTAGGCATATTTCTATAAAAAATTAAATTGAACAGTAAATATAGGTGGGAATTTGCGGGTTTGTGTCATACCAAAGTCGTAGACCGTCCCTATTAAAGTGGCAGATTGAGAGGTGGGTCACATAGCTGACTCGCTATATGCTAAGAAACACTAGGCCTGCTTGAGGTATAGCACCAGGCCGACCCGATCCTTAAGCTCGAGTTTCTTGAAGATATTGGATAGATGGGTCTTTACCGTGGGCTCGGAAATATCATACAAATCAGCTATTTGCCGGTTGGATTTGCCCTGGGCCACCGCCCGAGCGATGTCTTTTTCCCTGGCAGTTAAAATTTCCAGCTGTTGCTGATCCGGGGCTGGTTTGACGGCTTGCTGGGCCAGTCTGAAGGTCTCGTCCAGCATTTGTGGTGGAAACCAGCTCTGGCCGTTCGACAGTAGTTGTAACATCTGGTGATAGTGCAGTGTGGCCATGTGGCTGTTGCAATATGCTTTGGTGCCCAGGCGCACACATTCGAGCATTTCCCGAATGTTGGGTACATCGGAACAGACGCCAACCCGGGTTGGTTTCCCTGAAACATATTTTAGCAACCATTCGTAACAATCGAGTTCCATGCTCGAAATATGCAACAGATAGAGTTGTTCGAGGTCATCGGATGGTGCCCGCAGTTGAGGGCAAAACTCAAATCCGGTGTCCAGATGCTTGTTCAGAAATTGCTCGAATGAACGCGATGATGAAAAAACGATAAGTTTCATTAACGCTCTCTTAGCGCTTTATCTATGCCACGGTGAACAGGTTCCGTCAGATACGATAAAATCGTCTTTTTGTCGGTTATGATGTCCGCTTCGGCGGTCATGCCAATTTTGATTGGTAGTTCACCACTTTTAGCACCCAGAAATGGTTTGTTGGGCTTAACCCTGACCACGAAAAAGCTTTCGCCTTCGTCGTTGGTGATGGTGTCGGCACTGACAAAAGTAACTATCCCTTGCAAACTGCCGTGAATCGCAAAATCGTATGCCGAAAACTTCAACCGGGCAAATTGCCCGACATTCACATAAGCGATATCCGCCGGTTTTATCTTTAATTCGACCAATAGCGAGTCTTCTTGAGGAACAATGTCGAGAATATTATTTCCCGGGCTTATGACACCGCCAATCGTATTGATGTAAAGACGCTGCACAATACCGTTTACCGGGGAGCGCAAGGTGGTGCGTTTGACGCGGTCCTGCAATGCGGTTTGCGTTTCTTTTATACGACTGATCTCTGAGTTGACTTCGTTTAATTCTTTCTTGGCATTGTTCTGAAAATTAAGTTTTTCCTTTTGCTTGTTGAAGCGTGCCTCTTCGATGGTGGAATTGATGCGCGGCACCGATAACCTGGCCGCCTCGATTTCACCTTCAAATTCGGCCTCGCGTTGCTGCAACTGTAAAAATTCGACTTCGCTGATGATGCCGCGCTCCTTTAATGGTTGTTTGATTTTAATTTCCTTTTTCACCAGATCGAGTGATCTTGTTAACTGCCGCTGTTTTGATTGCGCTTCAAGCAACGCGCTCTTTTGTTGACTGATTTTTTCTTCGAGCCCACTCAAGGTTTCCTTGAGTTGCGCCTGGTTTGAATCGAACAGGCTTCTTTCCGACCTCACCAGGCGTGGCGCATCTTTGCTGACTTCAGGTTCGGGTTTGAAAGCACGACCGAAGGCCTCTGCTTGCAGACGACTGGATCGCGCCAATAATTCGAGATAGAGCAGCCGGTTTTCCTCGAATGAACTTGAAAATGCGATGTCGCTGATCTTGATCAGCGACTGACCGGTCTGCACACGCTGGCCTTCAACAACCAGAATTTCGGAAATGATACCGCCCTCCAGGCTTTGAATATTCTGCACCTGGCTGGCTGGCGAAACCTTGCCCGCACCACGAATAACCACATCAATTTTAGCCCAGTTCATCCATAGGATAGCCGCGATTACGAACAGGGCGAAAATCATCACCACTGCGATCAGATAACGTGGCGTGCGATGTACCGCTGCCGCGGAAAGGCTGCGCATATACACCATGTCCTGCTTGCCATGGACCCCGATCTGGGTCGAATCTTCGAAGTCTGTAGGGTCATCTTTATGCATTCTGAGTACCTTTCAGGGCATTCAATACTTCTTCCTTGGGACCATCCATTACGATTCGCCCCTCATCCATCACGATCAACCGTTCCACCAGGTCGAGCATTGGTGCCTTGTGCGTAACCAGTAGCAGGGTTCGGTCGCGTGTGTATTCATGAAGGCGTTTCTTGACGATTGATTCAGTCGTGTTATCGAAACTGTTGGTTGGCTCATCGAGAATCAGAATTGGTTCATTTAACAAGACTGCGCGGCCCAGGGCAATCGCCTGCCTTTGGCCACCGGATAAAAATCCACCGTCTTCGCCTACCTGGGTGTCAAATCCCTGGGGTAGTTGATTAACGAAGATATCTACACCACTCACAGCGGCAGCCTGGATCAGTCTTTCGTCATTGACGTGTAAATCTTTATAGGCAATATTTTCACGAATAGTACCGCGTAATAATTCGATGTCCTGCGACAGGTAGCCTATGTTTTTGCGCAGATCGGCGGGGTCTATCTGGTTGATATCGATGTTGTCGACTGCAATCGAGCCTGCGCTACCCTGGTAGAGCCCGATGATTAGTTTCATCAGCGTGGTTTTACCCGAGCCGACCTTGCCGATTATGCCGACGTGTTCGCCAGCCTTGATTTTTATGTTAATGCCGGAGAGCGATTTTTTGGGCGCTTCGGGATAACTGAAGTCCAGGTCTCTGAACTGGATTGCGCCTTCGAATCCCGGGCGGCGTACATAAGATTTCCCTTCCGGTCTTTCGATCGCCTTCTGCATCAATTCATCGAGTGAGCGGAACGCTGTTTTAGTCTGCTCAAAACTGGTAATCAGGGCGGCGATCTGGCCCATGGGTGCCACCGCGCGGGAGGCCAGCATTACAATTGCGATCAAGCCGCCGAGACTGAGTTCGAGATCGCCGATCCGATAGATACCGAATGCGATCAAACCAATCGTATTGAACTGCACCATCAGGTTGGTGACGACGGTTATCGACGAAGATAGTATACGAGCACGCATCGATCTATTGGCAATGGTGCCGGAGGATTCCTCCCACACCCACTGTGCATAATTAGAAGTGCCCAGCGCCTTCACTGTTTTTATCGTACGCAATGTCTCGATCAGATGTGCATTCTTGTTGGCGCTGGCTTCATAAGTTGCCTCGACGCTCGCCTTAAGCGGCCGGATAAGGATAAAGCTGTACAGCATTAACAAGGCGATGATGATCAATGGCACGGCAATCATCGGTCCGCCGATATAATAGATGACCAACAGAAAAATAATCGCAAACGGCAAGTCAACCAGGGTCGCTATCGTAGATGCAGTAAAAAAGTTTCGAATGCTTTCAAATTCGCGTAACTGGCTGGCAAAGGCGCCGATGCTCGGTGGCCATTGATCCATTTTCAGGTTGAGTACCTGGGAAAATATTAGCGATGACATGATGACGTCACTTTTCTTGCCGGCGATTTCAAGCAGGTAGGTACGTACATAGCGTAACAGGGTATCAAATATATAAACCGTGACGATGCCGGCCACTAACACCCACAGGGTCGCAATCGCATCATTAGGTACGACCTTGTCGTAGACGTTCATGGTGAACATCGGAGTAGCGAGTATGAACAGGTTGATCAGGATCGACGAGAGTAGCACGCTGGCGAAGATATCCCTGGACTTGCCCAGGGTACCCCAGAACCAGTGACCGGAGCTGTCAGAGCTAGCCGCCTTTTTCGAGCTGGCATCTTGCTGGAACTCTTTTTTAAGCAGGAAAGCATAACCGAGGTATTCCTGCTTTAACTGCTCCAGTTCCAGCCACTCTTCACCCTCCCCAATCTCGGGGAATATAACCTTGGCGCGCTTGTTCTTGCGGTCGATGCTTTCGAGAATACAGGCGTTTCCGTTTCTCAAAACCAGGATGCAGGGCAGCAGCAGGCGGGACAGCTGATTCAATTCGCGATGGATAAGACGACTGGCAAATCCGGCACGTGACGCTACCCGGGAGAAAAGACCCTTGGGACTATCAATGCTGAAAAGCTCGGGTCCATCGGCACCGGGTTTAACCGGCAGGCCTGAAATCAGGGCTTCGACGCTTATCGGACGGTTATGTATCTTGGCGAAGATAACCAGGCATTCGAGCAAGGGATCATACTGATGATGTGGATCGATCATATATGGTTATATAGCTAATTTATTGCGTGTTACCGACGCGGGCTGAACTCGCCCGGCGAGGCAGGATTATTATTACTATCAAACCCGTTTGGTACGAAAATCGATGGAACATAACTGTACTAGTCTCGGCCCGGAAAATCACGCTATATTGCTGTTGGGGAATCAAGGAAATTCCCCTGCATTATTTCGATGCCAAGCGATTTCAACTCATCGAAAACCTTCTGCGAGTCAACCGCAACCGCGATTATGCGAATATCCAGGGTATCGGTGATAGTGCGTAATGCCTGATATCCGGCTGGCATATCGTCGCGACTCATTCCATACAGGGTTTTGGCATTGATTTTTACATAATCGAACTGACCGGATTGCAGCAGTTGCAATGATTGGCCCAAATCCAGGTTATCGATGCCAAATTGATGTTGATGTCGCCGCACACGTTCGGAAACTTTAGCTCGCATCACTGGATGCTGGTTCAGTACATGATGGCTGGCTTCGATACATAGCCGGATATCTGCTTGCTGGCAATCGCTCAACAACTGATCAAATTCCTCCTGGGCTTCGGCCAGTTCAAAGAATGCCGCGCTCAAGTTAATGGCCAGTGGAGTTTTGCGATCT
>JBATHL010000356.1:0-2450 GCA_049666745.1 Gammaproteobacteria bacterium | reverse complement strand
GTCAAGCCGCGGTATGACAAATAAAAACCGCGGTATGACAGGTTTTTGCTTATTGCGTTGAAAGGTCGAACTTAAATGGCTCGTCAAGGGCTTTGGCAATGCGCTCATCGCGCGAATAGACATCGTTGAAAAAATACACGACGCCATCAGGTGTGACCATGGTGGTCCAATAGAGCAGCAATACCGGCATCGGCTTCGATAACGACACTTTTGTTGGTTCCCCTTCGTCCAGCACCTGCTTAAATTTTGCCTGGTTCCAGCCGTCGCCGCCGAGTAATTGTTCAGCCAGGTCGAACGGATTCTCGACCCGAATGCAGCCGTGGCTAAACGCCCGTTCGGCCTTGTTGAACAGCGCCTTGCTCGGCGTATCATGCAGGTAGACGGAGTGTTCGTTGGGGAACATCACCTTGACCCGACCCAGTGCGTTATTCGGACCCGGACGTTGTACCATCCAGACCGGGAAATTGCGTTCCGTTATAGTTTTCCAGTCTATGCTGGAAGGTTCGACCAGCTTGCCGTTCTGGCCTTTCAGATCGAAGTCCCGGCTGGCGAAGTAATTCGGGTCGCGCTTGATTTTCGGCAGGATCTCTTTACTCGCGATACTGTATGGCACGGTCCAGGTTGGATTCACCACAACGTACTCAATTTCGTCGCGAAAAACAGGTGACTGATGAAAAGCACTGCCTACCTGGACTTTCGTTTCCCAGGCAATCTTTTTGTTACGCAACACGTAGGCCCGAAAACCGGCGATATTGACCAGCACAAATTCGTCTGCGAGATCGTTGAGCACCCAGCGCGCGCGTTCGATATTTATCTTCAGTTGCTCGACCCGCTTTGCGACAGGCACGTTCAATGCGCGCAGGGTTGCCGGTCCGATCGCGGCGTCGGCATCGAGGCCGTGTCGCGCCTGAAAACGGCGCACGCCCTGCTGCAGGCTTTTGTCATAGGTTGTCAGCTTGTCAACGGCTTTGCGTGGCGCCAGGTCGCCAGTGATTACCAGGCGTTGTGCAAGCACCGGCAGGCGGCTATCGCTGGCGCCCGGCCTCAATGTCGGGCCGTCAGGAATGACGGGCCAGCCACCGTTTGCGGCTATTTGACGGTAGTCCGCGAGAGCCGTTTGCAGTTTCTGGTACAACCAGCCACGCGGAAAGAAAGTTTTCAGAAAATCCGTTAACGAAGGAGAGTCGATAGCGCGCTGAATGGCGACCTCCGGATCGACGTCATTGAGGTCGCGGCGGAAATTCCAGTTCGAGTCAAGCGAGTACGGATTCACCTTGCCGAACAACTGGTGATAACCGAGTCGTGCCAGGCTGTCGGTCAAAATCAGATCCTGCACCGCCTTTGCGTCAGGCGAAGGCTGACGACCGGAGAGTCGATCAGCGTAGATGAGCTTCACCTGTTCAAGATGATAGTCGGTCGGCTCCAGACCGTCGGCCGCCGTCGCCTTGATTGCGCTAACCAGTTCCCCGATCTGCCGCTGGTCGTTCCAGGCAGGTGAATAATTACGCTGTGCGTAGATTTTCGATAACAGGTTGCCCGACGCAATGCTGACGTCACTCTTGCGCAGGGAACCGCTGTCCACGAGTTGTTCCAGTTCGATACGGAGTGCATTGCTGTCTTTTTCGTCAGTAGCCAGCGCCAATTGCATCGCAAATAATTGCAAAAGCATGATCAAGCAGGTAAATTTTGTGAACTTTTGGTACATATTTTGGCGCCCTGTGATAAGGAAAAACAGCCCGTAAGCGGCTATAATATGCGATCTATGAGCAGCATCAATCAAAATCTGGCGAATTTGAGACGTGTTATACGTATGACTTTACTCGCGAGCGGCGCGCTCCTGCCACTCAACAGTATGTCCAGCCTCGATGAACGGAAGCTATCGTTTTATCATACGCATACGCAAAAGACCCTTGAGGTTACTTACGCGGTCGGCGGCGTGTACGTGCAGTCCGCGCTCGAAGATATCAACAATTTTCTGGCTGATTTTCGTACCGGTGATGTAAGGGTGATGGACCCTGAATTGCTCGATATTATGTACGATGTGCGCACCAGTCTGGGCGGCAACGGCACCTTCGAGATCATCTCGGCGTATCGCTCTCCCAAAACCAACCAGATGTTGCGTGACGCCGGTAAAGGTGTTGCGAAGAAAAGCCAGCACCTGCTCGGCAAGGCCATCGATATACGCCTTAGAAACGTAGCCAGCAGCGAGCTGCGTGACGCCGCGCTCAGAATGAAACGCGGCGGTGTTGGCTACTACGAAAAATCGAATTTCGTGCACATCGATACGGGTAGAGTCAGACGCTGGTAGCCGGCGCTAAGTCGATTCAAGACTCTGATCGTTATTCCCGATTGAAAACCAGGATCCTTTTTACAGTTGAGTAAACCTCTGGTCTATTGATTCCGTTGATCCTCCTTACTGTCATACCGCGGCTTGACCGCGGTATCCAGGA
>JBATHL010000355.1:0-9169 GCA_049666745.1 Gammaproteobacteria bacterium | reverse complement strand
GTTACCGTTTCTCCAGTCTGATCTTTCAACTGCGCCTCTACCGCGCAGGGAGTGTTGTCGGCGAGCGGTTCGGGTAGCTCAAATTCAGCGGTTGCGGTTAGCTTGCCGCGTGCCTTTTTAAGGTAATCAGCATTGATGCTGAGCACGATGCCGCGCATATTAGCAGAAATTGTCGATAGCAGCGCAAGACCGGTGGCGATTTCACCGAGATTGAGTAACGCGATCGCATGAATCGAATGCAGATGATTGCGCACCCGACGTCGGTCCTTCAGGCTGACCCGGGCATACCCCGGTTTAATCTCTTCGACCAGCGCACCAATCGAACTGCTATACGGCGCCATCCAGCCCAGCCCGAGACTGAATATTTTTCGACCCGCCGGCAGGGGTGAGAGACGATACCACCAGGTAAGAATCGCGCCCTGTTCTGCGTTTGATTTGATCTGTGTCATCGAAACTGAAGGCTGGCTTGTGCGGCCCGGTATTATGCGCTATTAATGCACTTATGGATATTAAGGACCGAGAAAAGCTGATTGAAGCCTTCGACCATATGGTTGATAACGTGAGTGAGGCAATACACAACGCCGAGGAAGCTCTCGCGCCGACAGTCGATGAAATGGTGCACAATGCGCAGCAACTGGCACGTGAACTATTTGTGCTTACCCAGGAGGAAGCCGAGAGCCTGGGAGCGACTTTGAAACGCGATATGCATAAGGCCAACAAGACGCTGAATCAACAGCGTAAGGAATTAAAAGACTGGCTGAGTTTCGACCTGACCCTGGTAGAAGATCGTTTCATCGATATGATTGCGCGTTCGGCGGATAAAGCCTGGCTCGATTTCCGGTCTTTCGAAAGTGAAAATCACCAGGCCAGTGTTTATCGTAGCGGCGAGGTCTGCAATGCTGGCAGGTTCAGTTGCAGCAACTGTGACAATAGTCTGGATTTATCCAAAACCGGTCAGATTCCACACTGCCCGGTCTGCGACCATACCGAGTTTTACCGGGTCGTTGGCTAATACTCACTAGATAAGATATCTCATTCTCAGGAGTACTAACTCCCGGCGGCAATCAGGCTGGCGTTACCACCTGCAGCGGTGGTGTCGATACATAAATGCCGTTCCATTATCAGGCGGTCGACCGCGTCGATTTCGCAAACCAGCGGAATTAGCTTCCCTTCCCGGTCGGCCAAAGCTATTCGATAAGCGCTCAATTGATCCTGTTGTGCTTGCGACATCACTGCGTCAATTGCTTTGATTTCACGCAGTGTATCGGCCTCGACATAGCCATTCAGGCCGGTCGCTGGCAGACCGGCGCGCTGTAAAAGTTCGCCCAGTTGATCGGCCTGGTTGGCAACGATTACCACGGAATTCTGTTGTGCTAACGCCGATATCGCCTGTACCAGGGCATTGTCACGGCCCGGGCCCAGACACAAAACCACCCCCCGGGGGTGAGCCGATAACTGGTTGGTTTCACCAGTCGGGCCGGGCATGGTTTCGACTCCGATAACGGATTGGAAGGTATGATTCAGGCCCGCATCGCGCGCCAGCTGCAATAGTTTTTCGAGATCTATCTGGTCACGATCTGCCCTGGAATCAGTAATGCTCGAGATCAGGTCCTGCAAGGTCGCAACAGCCACCGGTCGGTTGTCTTCGCTGTCGTACTGCAGTAATGGCGCAGCGCAGAAACGCCGCAAGTACCATGGTCCACCGGCCTTCGGACCGGTGCCTGACAAGCCTTCGCCGCCAAACGGCTGGGTGCCGACCACCGCTCCAATCTGGTTTCGGTTCACGTATATGTTGCCTGCCCTGATGCGCCTGACCACCTGCTCGACCCGAGAATCGACCCGGGTGTGAATGCCAAAGGTCAAGCCATAACCCTGCCTGTTTATCGAGTCGACCACCGCGTCAATTTCGTTAGCGTTAAAACGAGCCACATGCAATACCGGCCCGAATATCTCTTCCTCCAGTTGTTCGATGCCATCGAGTGCGATCACGGTCGGTGCGACGAACAGGCCCTGTTGCGGTACTTCCAGGGACTTGAGTACACGGCCATCGGCTGCCATGCGTTGGCAGTGAGAGGTTATTTTCTGCCTGGACGGCTGGTCGATAACCGGCCCGACATCGGTAGCCAGATACCAGGGATTTGCCAGCCTGAGCTCATCCATTGCGCCGAACAACATCTGCAGGATTTTATCCGCTACATCCTCCTGCAGGTAAAGCATGCGTAACGCCGAGCAGCGTTGACCGGCACTTTGAAAAGCCGAGGCGAGTACGTCGCGAACAACCTGTTCGGGGAGCGCTGTGGAATCGACAATCATCGCATTCAGCCCACCGGTCTCGGCAATCAATGGCGCCTGTACCGGCAGATGCCGGGCCATATTCCGATTTATATGCATTGCGGTAGCGGTGGAACCGGTAAAACAGATACCCGCAATTCGAGAATCGGCACTTAATGCCGCACCGACAACCGCCCCGCTGCCGGGTAGGAGCTGCAAGCTTGCCTGGGGAATGCCAGCCTGGTGCATCAATCTGCAGGCGAACGCAGCGATCAGGCTGGTTTGCTCGGCCGGTTTAGCGATGACACAGTTCCCGGCCGCGAGCGCGGCAAAAATCTGGCCACTGAAAATAGCCAGTGGAAAATTCCACGGAGAAATGCAGACGATGACACCACGCGCTTCGAGGTCGCCAGCCAATGACTCGGCCTGGTTTGCGTAATAGCGTGCAAAATCAACCGCTTCGCGTACTTCGCCGATCGCATCCAGCCAGGTTTTACCTGCTTCACGGGCCAGCAAGGCGAACATTTCAGGAGCGTTTTGTTCGTACAGGTCGGCGATACGTTGCAGACATTCGGCGCGGCTTTTAACGGCAGACCCAGACCAGTCCGCAAAGCCGTTGACCGCGTGCTCTATTGACGCCATCACTGTTTCGATATCGGCATCGAATACCTCGCCGACAATATCTTCAGCATCGGCTGGATTAATAATCTCACGCCGGATAGTTGCACCTTCACCGGCAGCAGTTAGTGGCTGAGCCAGCCAGGTTTTTGCAATAAAGGGTTCACGTGCCTGCTCAAGTTCCTGCAGGGTTGTCAGGTCGGTGATATCCCAACCCATCGAATTGCGTCTTGCAGTGCCATAGAGTTCACCCGGCATCGGGATATGAGGGTTTTGTAAATCATCCAGTTCTTCGGTTGCGGTGATTGGATCACGTGCGATCGATTCCGGGGTGATACTGGTATCGACGATCTGGTTCACAAAGGAACTATTGGCGCCATTTTCGAGTAGACGCCTGACCAGGTAGGCAAGCAGGTCCTGATGCTCGCCAACCGGAGCATAGATACGACAGCGTGCCTTATGATTGCGATGTACATGATCGTGTAGCGCCTCCCCCATGCCATGCAAACGTTGGAACTCGAAGTTATCCTGGCCATCGGCAAGATTCAGCACCGCCGCCACCGAGTGGGCATTGTGGGTCGCAAACTGCGGGTAAATCCGATCGGTCATGGACAGCAGCTTGCCAGCACAGGCAAGGTAGGATACGTCGGTGTTTACCTTACGCGTAAATACCGGGTAATCGGTGAGGCCGAGCACCTGTGCACGCTTGATTTCAGTATCCCAATAGGCGCCCTTTACCAGCCGAACCATGATTTTTCGATCGAGTCGTTGCGCCGTGGCATACAGCCAGTCGAGTACCGGTGCAGCACGTTTGCCAAACGCCTGCACCACGACACCGAAACCATCCCAGCCGCGTAATGCCGGATTGGATAGTATCATTTCAATCACATCGAGCGAGATATCCAGCCGATCCGCTTCTTCCGCATCAATGTTAAATCCCATGTTTGCAGAACAGGCCAGCATGGCCAGCGATTCCACGCGCGGCACCAGTTCGTCGATTACCCGCCGCTGTTGTCCCATTTCGTAGCGCGGATGCAATGCCGACAGTTTTACCGAAATTCCTGGATTATCGCGGCTTTCCCGATGCTTGCAGTCTTTTGCCAGGGCGTTGATCGCATCTGAATATGACAAATGATATCGTCGTGCATCAGCCTCGGTGCGGGCGGCTTCCCCGAGCATATCGTATGAATAGGTGTAACCCTGATTTTCCAGTTCCCTGGCGCGCTTGCGGGCCTTGTTGATATTGGTACCGAGGACGAAATGTCGGCCCAGTTCGCGCATTGCCTGCCCGACAGCATTGCGCACCAGCGGTTCACCGAGACGCTTGACCAGGCCGCGCAAGGTTAAACGTAAACCACTTTCATCTTCAGGCGCTACTATTTTCCCGGTTAACAAGAGTGCCCAGGTCGAGGCATTGACCAGTGGCGATCCGGAATGACCCAGGTGTTCACCCCAGTTTCCCGGAGATATCTTGTCTTCGATCAATTCATCGATTGTTTGGGCATCCGGCACGCGCAACAGGGCCTCGGCCAGGCACATCAAAGCCACACCTTCCCTGGTGGTGAGGCCATATTCGGCAAGAAAATTTTCCATCATGCTGGGGCTGCCGCTAGCGCGAACTTTACTCACCAGTCCTGCTGCCATGCTACTGATTGCGGCGCGTTGTTGATCTGTTACAGCCGCGCCGGCAATCAGTTCACGGATCACCCTGGATTCGTCTGCAAGATTGTAACGGCGAATCTTCTGGCGTAATTGATCGGTCGAAACGGACGGAATGACGGGTTGATCTATATGCATGTGAAGGCCTTGGAAGTAAATTTTATTTCTCTGATCAGGGCGCCTAATATAGAGTCAAAACAGTTTTGATAAAAGGTTTACAATAACCGCAAACATATAATTCAAGGATCAAGGGTATGAACAAATGGTATAGGCAGCTATTCAAATGTATCAAAGCAAATCCTGAGCTGCAGAAACTGAAGCTTAACGAGGCAACATTTTCTGAAAATTACCAGGGTGATTTTTCGGTTGAGGATGCAATTCCAGACCTTGAAGTGCTGGCAACTATAGGCATTCGAAATCGAGCCCAGGCGCGGTTGGTGAAAATTTCGCGGGATCCGAAAAATTATTCCATCAAACTGTTTACCCTCAAAGATACGATTCCGCTATCGCAGTCGATGCCGGTATTCGAATCCATGGGCTTGCAGGTGCTGATTGGCCGCCCTTATCGTATCAAGTTGGGTAATCGCAACTACTGGATCAACCATTTTACGCTGGAGCGTGGTGATGACCTTTGCGATGTCGATCCGGCAAGAATGCCCGGCTATTTCAGTGAACTATTTGAAAGCATCTGGCGCCAGCGTAGCGAAAATGACGATTTTAACCACCTGTTGTTCAGCGCCTGCATCAAGGCGGAAAATATTCAGATCCTGCGCGCCTATACCGCTTATCTGCAGCAGATCCGTTTTCCGCACAGTCGCGAATACATAATCGAAACGCTTAACACTTATCCCGATATCACCGTGCTGCTGGTAAAGGCTTTCTTGCGCAAGTTCGACCCGCAACAGACCAGCCCCGACTCCTATCTCGAACTATTTACCCAGATTGGCGATAAGCTGCATGAGATCGAATCACTGGATCACGACCTGATTTACAAACGGATGCTGAACCTGGTTGATGCAACCGTGCGTACCAATTACTTCCAGCAAGATAACAGCGATACCGGCCACATCAGTTTTAAACTGGATTCGTTGCGCATCGAGCGTCTGCCGAAACCGAGTCCCCGTTTCGAGATTTACGTCTACGCAACCCGTTTCGAAGGGATCCATCTGCGCGGTGGCCTGGTCGCACGTGGCGGGATTCGCTGGTCGGATCGACGTGAGGATTATCGTACCGAGGTGCTGGGATTGATGAAGGCGCAGATGGTAAAAAATGCGGTCATCGTCCCTGCCGGTTCCAAGGGTGGATTTATCACCAAACAGATTGCACATTTACCGGCTGGTGAAATCTACGCTGAAGTTCAAACCTGTTATTCACTGTATATCAACTCGTTGCTGGAAATCACCGACAATCGGGTCGGCACCGAGGTCGAACAGCCATTGCGCACACGCATATACGATGGGGCCGACCCCTACCTGGTAGTGGCCGCTGACAAGGGCACCGCGGCGTTTTCGGATGTTGCCAATGAGATCGCCGAGCAGCATGGCTTCTGGCTGGACGATGCGTTCGCATCGGGCGGATCGCAAGGTTACGATCATAAAAAGATGGGCATCACTGCGCGCGGCGCCTGGGAATCGGTGAAGCGGCATTTCCGCGGTCTCGGCAAAAATATTCAAAAGGTACCTTTTAGCGTGGTCGGTATCGGTGACATGTCGGGTGACGTATTTGGTAACGGTATGTTGCTGTCACCCTGTATTCAGCTGGTTGCTGCATTTAATCACATGCATATTTTTATCGACCCCAATCCCGATATCAAAAAAAGCTTTCAGGAACGTCAGCGCATGTTCGCTTTAAGTCGTTCAACCTGGGCTGACTACAACAAGAAGCTGATAAGCCAGGGCGGTGGAGTATTTTTACGTAGTGCGAAAAAAATCGACCTGACACCTCAAATCAAACAGTTAATCGAGTGCAAGGAAGATCATCTGACCCCCAACGAATTGATCGTTTATATTCTAAAGGCCCAGGTCGACTTGCTATGGAATGGTGGTATTGGCACCTATATCACGGCGGCCAGTGAAACTGACATCGATGTTTCTGACAAAAATAACGATGCGATTCGAATCAACGGCAGACAGCTGCGGGCAAAAGCCATGGGCGAAGGCGGAAATCTCGGGATTACCCAACGGGGGCGTGTCGAGTATGCGCTCGCCGGAGGTTTGATTTACACCGATTCGATCGATAACTCGGCTGGTGTCAATTGTTCCGACAAGGAGGTCAACATCAAGATCCTGCTATCGCAACTGGTCAAGGCCGGTCGCTTAAGCAACAAGCAGCGTAATCAGTTGCTGGTTGAAATGACCGATGAAGTTGCCCAGAAATGCCTGCTCAACAACTATCGCCAGACACAGATTATTGACAGTATCGAACAGCATGCCGCGCTCAACATGTACCAGCACGCGCGTTTCATGCGTCACCTGGAAACGGAAGGGATTTTAAATCGCAGGCTGGAATACCTGCCCAGCGATAAACTGATCACCGATCGAGTTGCCAGGAATCAGGGTTTGACCCGCCCCGAGCTTTCGATATTGCTCTCCTATAGCAAGTTGACCTACAAAAATGCGTTGCTCGAGTCATCATCGTTAACCGAGGAATGTTATGACTCGCTACTGCTCGGCTACTTTCCGCGACTGATACGTGAGCGCTACGCGGATGAGATCCTGCAGCACCCGTTACGTAAGGAAATCATTGCCACCATCTTGAGTAACCAGATCGCCAACAACATCGGCATTGGGTTTGGTTCGCGTATTCGCGAGGAGACCGGTTCCACGATTGAGGATATCGCCAAGGCCTACGTGGTTTGCGTGGAAGTATTCGATCTTTATAAAACCTGGAGATCGCTGGAGAAACTGGATAACGTCGTTCATGAAAAAGATCGCTATGATTCTTTTCAGGCGGTCAGTGGCCTGTTGGAAAGGTCGATTAGCTGGTTGTTACGCAATCAACCCTCGGACTTCAACGTCAGTCACGTCATCGAGCGCTATAAAACCGATACCAGGATTCTCGGCAAGGTCATTTCCAGCGCTATCATGGGTAAATCTCGCAGAAACTATCTCGCCACCAAGCGGCGTTTCGTCAAATCACGCCTGCCGGCAGCGCTTGCACAGGAACTGGTGGACAAAACCACGCTCGCTTCGGCATTCGATATCATCGAGATCAAGTCTAAGCTGTTCAGTGACACGGAGAATGTGGCCAGATTGTTTTATCTCCTGTCGGAACGCCTGCAGTTGCACTGGATCAGGGATGCAATTTCGCAAACCATTGTTCGTACCCACTGGAATCATCTTGCGATTCTGAATTTGCGTAATGATTTGCACGCCAATCAGCATAATCTGACCGAGCTGGTATTGCAGATCGTGGATAATAAATGTCATACCAACAAGGCTATTGCGATCTGGGAGGAACGGAACGTCGAAGCGCTAAAACGTTACGACAGTATTCTTAATGAATTCAGTGCAATGCTGACCTGTGATTTTCCGACCATTAGCGTCGCTGTTTCGGAAGTACGCCGCCTGGTCCAGCTCGGCAAGCGTGAACATTACAAATATACCCGATAAATTATCATTTAAATCAATGATATATGAAGCATTATTAAAGTAAATTACGACTAATAATTCGCATAATTTACAGACGACAAAAGGTTGCATCAGCTGATTCGGCAACGGGATAGCCGGCTTTTCAGCCACCGCTTCCGATAGTAAACTCGCCACGTGAGCAGGTTCCGGGACAAGTTCGATCATCGAGTGTGGCAAGTTGTCGCAGCAATCCCTGCAGGGCGAGTTATGGGATATGGCGAAGTCGCCCGCGCGGCAGGTTTTCCCCGCTACTCACGCATGGTCGGCGCAGCCATGGGACGCTCCCCTGAGCCTTTGCCGTGGTTTCGGGTGGTACGTTCGAACCGAACCCTGGCATTTGAAATTGGATCCAGCGCCTATCGGGAACAGGCACAGCTGTTGAAACAGGAGGGGGTAAGCTTCGATGGTGTAAAAATCATTGAGCTCGAAACTGATCACAGCCTCGATCGTATTCTGTGGGGACCGCAAGATTAGTGAATATCGCAAAATTCGGGTTTGCGATCTGACAAGTTCATCGATGTTGGTACCCGGTGGACTGACATCCCCCGCCCTTTAGCGGTCGGGAATCACTGGTAACTTGCCGCGGTTATAAACTCGCCGAAAGTCTCGCACCAGATAATGATTGCCTTGAAATCGGCGGGATTAATATTTTCCGGTAAATCCAGAATGAAATTATCGAAGGTCGTAACCGCGTCTATTTTCGCTGACTGCTCCTTGATCAATAAGAATTCCTGCTCGGTCAATGCCAGTTCTCGAGTCAGGTACAGTTGATAGTCCGGTCCCGGTGCGAGCGAACCCATAAAGCTTATCTGCTTTTTGGATATCGAAAAATTCCCCTCACCCCAATGTAAAAAATCGCTACCGGGCAGGTCTTTACGGAACTCACCACTAAAAATGGCTTGCTGAGACGAAGCCGTTACCTCGCTATTGCTGGGCGCCTCGGGGGCAATCAGTATCGGCAGCAGGTATATTCCCAGGACGAAACCCAGGGC
>JBATHL010000354.1:0-1632 GCA_049666745.1 Gammaproteobacteria bacterium | reverse complement strand
TTCGAGATCAGGCCAGTCGTTTGGGTACCAGAAACCGACGGTTCCAAGCACTCTGCCACTTGATTTATCTTCAACGGCGTAAGGTCCGTATCCTCGGACCTGCCAGTGCCCAATCATGCTGCACATCACGCGCCAGGTCTCTCCTTCGGTCAAACCTCGATGATAGGTAAATACCGTTGCTGCTTCGTCAGAATAATACTTGTGCAAGTCTTGCCAGTCGGCGTCCTGAAATTGCCTCAGAATCAGTCGTTCGGATTCAAGTTGTTCTGGCACCTTATAATTCATCCGAAATTTTACTCGCTAACTAGCGCCACATAATAACAGTACAATTAAGAGGTCGTTGCCCTCGTAATCATTTTTAAAGGGCATCCTTTATAATCCGAAATACTAAATTTAATAGCACGGACCGGACACTCGCCTTTAAGAAATGATTGTTCTTTCCAGTTTTGCAGTCAAGTGGGGTTTACAGGCAAAGCTGACTATTTCCGCCTCACCTTTGAAGATCAGTTGCTGCATCGCGATTAACTCTTCATCGGTCAAACTGTCGAGTAGCAGACTGCTGCCACCCAGCAATCTTTTTCGCAGGCCTTTTAGAATAGCTTTAGGATTTGCGTCTTTGTGTGCAGTTTCAGACATCTATGTATAACTTCCTTATCTGCTGTGATAGCTGGTCCAGTACTGGACGATGAATGCCTCGTTATATCCACCACTGACGGGTCGATTATAACTTACACTGTGAGACTGATTAGGGTCGGAATCAGGCCATTCAATATCGGCCATTATTTGTTCGGACTGAGGAGCTGAAATTCGAGGCCTGCCAAAGAAGCGAACTACTCTGTCAAAAAAAGATGAGACTTTCGGTTGAGGTTGAAAGGTATCTATCTGTTGCATGGCATATTTTCCTTTTTCGTTCGCTGTGACTGCTTTACCCCTAATAGCCGCAGTTTTAGTCGCTCTAACAATGTTGATTTGAGTAAGCGTATAATTGTTCTGGAACCAGATTTTGTACATGCAGTTATTCGGATAGGCCTATTAGTTTTTATAAAGAGAACTCAATGAAACTACCGCCAATGAACGCGCTGAGGGCATTTGAAGCTGTGTCAAGGCTTGGTAGTGTCAGTAAGGCCGCCGAAGAGCTTTGCGTCAGTCAGGGTGCGGTCAGTCAACAATTGCGCAACCTGGAAGACCATCTCGAACGTGAACTATTCATCCGCACGCCTAATTCCTTCAAACTCTCTGAAGAAGGCGAGACTTTCGCTGCCGTCGTTCAACGGTCACTGCGGGAAATTGCGTTGGCGGCTCGAGAGGTGGCTAGAACCAAAACTCGACGTGGACTTACGATTTCTGCCAGCCCTATTTTCGCCCGTAACTGGGTAATACCCAATCTGAAGGGATTTTATGAGTCATTTCCAGACGTCCCCGTTGTTATCGATAAGGATCTTGCAATGGTTACCTTTAAGAACGACGGAATCGATGCCGCAATTCGATTCACCGAAGGTGAAGACGGGTTTGATGGTCTTGATAGTGTGCTGCTGTTTAATGTTCAGGTGTTCGCAGTGGCTAGCCCTGCCTATATCGCCGATCACGGAAAACTCGAATCACTTGCTGAACCGGGTACACATAGACTTATCG
>JBATHL010000353.1:0-2125 GCA_049666745.1 Gammaproteobacteria bacterium | reverse complement strand
GCCATAGCCAGGCGTGGGACTGAACCAACGGTCTGGGGACTACCAGCTTTATTGCCTTAAGTCCCCAGCGGAATTTCAGGCGGTAGCGCCGACTTTCCGGTCGCGTACCTGCTGAGCACCTCCCAGGGAGAAAATTCCTGGTGGCGGAAATTTTCCCGCGGCACCATGAAGGTATTGATCATCGCAAACTCACCGGACAGACAGGAATGACCGGCCATGTCTGCAAACACCAGCCAGCAGCTTTTCGGTTTGAAGCGAATTTCAACCATGCCTTCCGGGTCCTGTTGGAATTCTTCGCTCTCCTTCATGTAATTATGCATGTGCCGCATCGCCTGATCGTAGGCGGAGCGCTCAAGGGTTGCCGTTGCCGGGAACACTTTTGACAAACCACGGACCATTCCGGAACCCATACGATTGAGAAAACTGTCTCGAAGCAGCCCATCATTACGCTGTAACCCTGCTGCTTCGCCAAATGTTTCTACCAGGTCGGAAACGGTGCCCTTGCATCTCCAGACTCGCTCCTTATCGTCCAGGTTGGTTAGAAAACGTAGAATCAGGTCGCCGCGGGCGGCGCCATAGGTACCCGCATCGAGGTGTATTAAATCGCTGCGCGTGCGTATCGGCAGGCCACGATTATTTTCTTCGAACACACGCAGGCTGGAGGTCGCCGATCGCCAGCCCGGCGTAAACGACGGAATGAGTCGATGCAGACAGGCTTCAACCCTGTCCTGGTATTCGCGCAGAATGGTTTGCGTGCGTTGCTCGATATCAGGGGGAGCCTTGATGCCCCGGATCAGCTGAGCCTGGGGGTAGTAGCTAATATTCTTGCTGGTGTGAAACTCGGGTGTTTGCTGTTTGAGGAAGTGAAGGTCTTCGTCACTGGGCAGTTCCAGCGGTGGCGTAGGGAACAACAGTACCCTGCCACGCTCCAGGTGGTCGGTCAGCTCATAGGGTTTAAGCGTATCGAATTTGTCAGCTGTGACCTCAATGGCTTCAGGCGTTTTGACGGTCATGATTCCTCTCTATCGCTATCCAGCTTTAGGCAAAAGCCATGTAAATAAACCATAAATTCCAACGATCAATCTTGCATCGCCCGGTCGGTCGCATATTGACCCAGATCAAATAGCAGGTATCGATATCGCGTCGACCGCGTCTAAACGGAAACATTTTTTACCGGGTATAAGTCCTGGCCCATCACTTGCATATTGGACAGTTGTCGCTGTGCGCAAAAACAGCGTGATGATATTATTGTGGCGGTGTGGACACAAAGCTCCAGGCACGGACCCATGGAAATCGCTAAGACCCCGGATAACATAAGCAGGCCCCGGCAGGCAGCTACAATGCGCTATCAGGTTTTGATGTCTGTCTTACTGTTACTCGGCTCAGCGATTTTTTCCGGCCGTGGGACGGCCGCAGAAGATGTGCTCAACATTGAGGACGTCACCAACGACAGGGGCGTGAAGGGTTTACGGGCGACGTTTCAGCTCAATGCGTCCCGCGAGGCAATCTGGGAGCTGTTAACCGACTATGACCGATTCACCGAAACCTTCACCGGCATTCGCAGCCTGGAGGTCATCAGCGAAGACAACCAGGGTGCCCGGGTTCGCTTCAAGATAAAGGTCGCTTTCCTGTCTTTTGATTACACGCTGCAAAGAGACTATGTGCGCCCTTACGAACTTATCACCTGGCGTCGAACCGGTGGCGATTTTCGCCATCTTTCCGGAAGCTGGGGAATAATCCCGGGTTCAACTGAAGGCATTCAGGAAGTCATATACGAATCATTCGTCGATGTCGGATTCCTGGTACCGACAGCACTGGTGCGCGATGGCGCAGCCAGGGAACTCGAAAAAACAGTCACGCGAATGCGCGCAAGACTGGAAGGCAGTTGAGTTTCGCCAACAAACCTGAACACAAGCAGGTGCCTGCGATCAGCTCTTCCTGTTTAACGAATGCCTGTAGTCGAAGACCAGGCCACGCAGGGAGTATCCAGTTGATGTCTGCTTAAGTTTACGGGTCATAATCGGAGATAATCTGTTTACCTCTATCCCCGGCGACTTCTGCCCATTCAGCGGACAGGGTTTCACCGATTTTTTTAAATTCCTTGCGTAGTTTCGAACTCGGCGGA
>JBATHL010000352.1:0-2373 GCA_049666745.1 Gammaproteobacteria bacterium | reverse complement strand
TTCAGGACGGGAGCATACTTACTTCGATGGTGATGATGGCCAGGTTTCCCATGTGGATTTCAGCTGGCCCTATAGTGCGGAATTGCGCGGTATTTTGCTCGAGGCTGGCTTGCAGCAGGGACAGCCTCTGCTTGCTTCCGCAACCTATGGCAGCACCAACGGACCCCGCCTCGAGACTGCGGCAGAAATAACTCGTATGTTACAGGATGGCTGTAACGTGGTAGGCATGACCGGGATGCCCGAGGCCGTGCTGGCGCGGGAACTGGAAATAGATTATGCATGCCTGGCATTGGTGGTTAACTGGGCTGCCGGTGTCGAAGACAAAACCATCAGCATGCAGGAAATACTGGCTAACGTGGAGCAGGGCATGCACCAGGTTAAAGCATTGTTACTCGCTGCAGCCAGGTTGATCGAGCAATGAACTACTGTAGCCAGTGCGGAAAACCCGTCAGCCTGAAAATTCCCGTAGATGATAACCGTGAACGCTTTGTTTGTGATCACTGTGGTTATGTGCACTATCAAAATCCGAATAACGTCTGTGGCGCCCTGTTGACGCGTGGTAACAAGATTCTGCTGTGCAAGCGTGCCATCGAACCGCGCTATGGACTGTGGACTTTACCGGCGGGGTTCATGGAGAACAATGAAACCGTGGCCGAGGCTGCAGCGCGCGAAGCGATGGAAGAGGCCAATGCGCAGGCTGGTCCGCTGAGCCTGTTCGGGATATTCAGCATGCCTTACATATCACAGGTGTACCTGATGTTTCATGGTGAACTTGCCAGCGAGGAAATTTCGGCGGGCATTGAAAGTCTCGATGTCGGCATGTTTACCCAGGATCAGATACCCTGGGAGGAACTCGCCTTCCCGGTAGTGAGCCACAGTCTGAAACTGTTTTATGAACACGGTACCGACAGAGTGCATCACGCCTGGTTTAGCCGGGGCCCCGATCGTAGCGTAAAATTACATTCCATTGACTAGACAGGCGAACAGTCGACCGAGCTACTGCCAGCTTTCGAAGCGGCTCGATGCCAGTCCTTTAAGTCGTTGCGGCTAGGCCAGTGAAATATCGGTGAACTCGGAAACTATCGACTGGTTACGACCATTGTTTTTGGCCTCGTAGAGGGCGATGTCGGCCCGTTTGATCAGCTCGTTTATGTTTTCACCCTTGACGATGGCGGCACATCCGAGACTGGTTGTTATCTCTCCAACCTTTTCGAAATCGGTGTTTGCAACAAGCTTTCGTATGGTTTCTGCAATTGGCAGCAAGTCGGTTTCCTCTATCGTAGTACAGCATATCAGAAATTCTTCACCTCCCCAGCGCGCTACAAAATCGCTGGTACGAATTGCGCTGGCAATAATCAGCGCTAGTTTTTTCAGCACCGTATCCCCGGTATCGTGACCAAAGCTGTCATTAACATTTTTGAAATGATCGATATCCAGCATGATGATGCCGAAGCGCTGATCGTGTCGTTCAAAACGAGCGTATTCCTGGCGTAGAATCTGATTCATATGCGTGCGGTTCGACAGGCCGGTCAAACTGTCGGTCAACGCCATTCGGGCTAATTCGTTATTGTCTTCGAGGAGTTCCTTCTGAGTGTCGAGTAACGACTCGGTGCGTTCGTGAATCTTCTGCTCCAGGTAGTTATTCATTTCCTGCAACTGGCCCGATAATTTACGCCCATACCAGATCGCAATGAAGGTTACAGTTACGCTGACGATAACCGCAATGATTGAAAAAATGGCAATCTGGGTACGACTTTTCTCGGCGTCACCGCTGGCCATGAGTAATACCTTTTGCACATCCATGCGCTGCGCCTGGGTGAGCTCGGCCAGGTGTGACAGTAACGGTGCTGTTTTAGGTAGCACTTCCTGCAGTAGTACCTTGCTGGCTTCGTCACGACTGCCATTGAGAAACAGCACCGACACCTGGCGATTTAAATCGCTGATATCGCGGTCGAGGCGATCGATTGCCCCCATGATTTCGCGCTCGCGTGGCGCCAGCATAGGCACGAGCCGGTCATGGGTTTCGATGTAGGCGCCGCTTAACCGGTTGAAATTTGGCCAGGAGTCGTCCTCGTTAAAATTTTCATCATGCAGCAGCATGGATTGCATAAAACGAGTGCGGTTATGAATAATGGTCGACAGTTCATTAATCAGGTTTATTTTTTCAAGTTGATGGGCAACCTGGAGATTGACCTGGCGATTGCTGCTACTGGTCGAGTGAAAAGCGATGAAGGCCAGGGCTATCATCATCAGGATGACGATGGTAAATCCGTAGATAAGAAAACGAGTAGGGTGGTGCATTACCGAGTAATTTCCTTAGAACCTGGCGTCCCTTTTCCTGAGTTTTCGGAAAGACATTAAACTAATTATAGG
>JBATHL010000351.1:0-6003 GCA_049666745.1 Gammaproteobacteria bacterium | reverse complement strand
TACTGACCCTGGGTATGTGGCTACTATTAAAACGGTGGACGGTTATTATCAAGGCAGAGATCGACCAGATCATCGACACGTGCCGAGCCAACACACATTACCGTATCGGCACCACCCCAGTATATTTTGACGCCACCGTCATCATCCTCTACCGCACCGCAGGTAAAAACAACATTGTGTACGTAACCCGTTATCTCCCATGGATCTTCCGGGGCGAGTATCCATTCGTCGGCGACGCCGATAATTTTCGCGGGATTTTCGAGGTCATGTAAGGCCACGCCGAGACGATACACTGCACCGTCCATGGTTTCGAATACACCGTGATAAATACATAGCCAGCCACGGTCGGTGCGAATCGGTGTTGCACCGGGTCCGATCTTGCTCTCATCCCAATGATAAGGCACAGGTTTCATCACCACTTCGGAATCACCCCAGTGTACTAAATCTGGCGACCATGATAGCCACACCGACCAGGGACTGATTTCCGAATGCGGTCGATCAAGTCGGGCGTAACGACCGTTAAAACGCTCGGGGAAGATAACAACATTCCGCATGTCTGATTCCGAAATCAGCGAAACTCGTTCCACGGAGCCAAAGTCCCTGGTTTTCGCCAGGCCAATACGCACACCGTGGCGTGAATAGGCACTGTAGGTGATCAAATATTCACCATCGATGCAGCAGATCCTGGGATCCTCTACACCAAAGGCTTCGTATTCAGCAAAGCTGCCTTCTGCCGAGGGAGTCATGAAAGGCGCCTGCCCAACCGTAAATTTGAAGCCATCTTCACTTTCGGCAATACCGATAATGGAGCGACCGTTGCGCAGGTGAGATCGAAACAGCATGATAATTCGACCGTCATACCGCGTAATACCGGCATTGTGCACGGTTTCTACCGGATAAGGGATATCGTCCTTTGTCAGAATCGGGTTTGACGCATAACGCTTGATAATTGGCGGTAGTTTAGGTGCAACGGTCATAGTCATCCTCCAGCCGAATAATATCGTCTTCCCCGAAATAATCGCCCATCTGAACTTCTACTATAACCAGCGGGATCTCGCCGGGGTTCATGATTCTGTGGACCGCGCCTTTTGGAATATCTACTGACTGCCCCGGCTTGAGCGGAATTTCTCTTTCTCCCACTGTGACCAGTGCTTCACCATTAACCACGGTCCAGTGTTCAGCCCGGCGCTGGTGCTTTTGCAGGCTTAAGCGCTCACCCGGGTTAACAACGAGTTCCTTGATCTTATGGTCAATACCTTCGAGCAAATTTTCATAATGCCCCCAGGGGCGGTAATTTTCCCGATCCTCAAGAATCCTGTGGTAGGTGCCCAGGTACTCCTGCGCCATGCGTTGGCAGGTGAAACGCTTCTCCACGTCGGCCCGGCAAACGTGCCGCTCAAGGTTGTCAATTTGGCCCACTGCCCGTATGGCTGCATCCAGATCATCCACGATAAATCCGCTGCGGTCATTTTGAATGAGTTCCGACATTGAACCCCGATCATATGCGATAACTGGCGTACCACAGGCCATGGATTCGACCACACTCAGGCCGAACGGTTCATCAAAATGAATCAGGTGCAGCAGGGCCAGTGCACCACCCATAACTTCCTGTCGTTTGTCCGGCCCGATGGAACCAATGTATTCCACTTTTGATCCATCAATGCAAGGTTCAATCCGTTCCTTGAAATAAGCATCGTCCTGCACGATTCCGGCAATGACGAGGCGTTTACCAGTTTTTCGTGCGACCTCAATGGCGTCATGAACCCCTTTGTCAGGATGGATACGCCCAAGAAACAGGAGGTAGTCCCCCTTGTCCTGTTGATACTTGAATTGATTGAGGTCGATTCCATGATGGATTGTGGCAATGTAATCGAGTTCAGTAGATTTGTCGGCTTCACTAATGGCCACATAATGGGTGCTGTCATTGTACTTTTTATAAACAGGCAATATGGAGGCTGATGAAAATCCGTGGATCGTGGTGACAACCGGGGTATGTGTGAAACCACTGTAACTGAGCGGTAAAAAATCGTAATGATTGTGAATCAGATCGAATTCGTCTGCGCGCCCGAACAACTCAGCGATATGCAGGCACTCCCATGCTTTGGGGTCGATGTCGGGATCTTCCGAATAGGGTCGTTCGCAGACCCAGGCGAGTTTGCCCGAGGTGAGTGAATCCCCGCTGGCAAACAAGGTCACCTCGATGCCCATCGATACCAGCTGTTCGGTGAGCAGACTGACCACGTTTTCCCATGGTCCGTAATGTCGCGGTGGTGTGCGCCAGGATAAAGGACTTAACATCGCAATTTTCATGTATTATCCACCTGCCTGCTATTGCTGGGCATCGTGATTATGGATCTGGAGTAAAACTCCACGCCAAGGTACCACGATACACTGAACGAACTAAAATAGAATAATACAGTCATGGTGCCGGACTGGAAACACGCACGCTCGAATGTGAACTGGTGAGAGGAAAAATGATATTTCTTATGCGAAATTTAGTTATCGTTGTAAAGCAGAATTAATAGTCTGCAAGACATTTGGACAAACCCATGACAGAAACCAGTTCTATCCCCCCGGTACCACAGGCACGGCGCAAGCCCATCGTGTTAAATGCGAATATCGGCCGCGTTATTACACGTCCTTATATCCCGCCCACTGAAGAGCGTACCCGCAACATTATTAGCCGGGTGCTAAACCTCGATGAGGACCAGATAAGTAAATTATTGGAAACAGTTCTGCATGACTTTTCTCATCGTCACCGATATTTCAGAGAGACCCTGCTACGAAATTACAACAGGGTGGTTTGCCATGTACCTGATAGCAACAAACTAACCGAACAACAGCAGCTTCTGATCGGATCTTATTTCACCGCCGAATACTCCGTGGAGGCGGCAGCCCTGTTCAACCCTTCCATGGTTCGGGTTACGAATCTGGAAACGGATCCCGAAGGATCCTGCCGCTTCATCATGAGCTTTCGGGCTATTGGTGAAGGCCATATCTCGTCGATCGAGTTTCGTAGCGGAATTATTGACAAGAATAATGACATTTATTTTGATCCCCAGAGCAACTATGTGCGCACCCCCAGGATCCATACCGATTCAAGTTACGATCGAGAGTTGTTTGTTTTAAAACTTCGGGACATGGGAGTACCTAACCGGGTAACAAAATGGCTGCTCGGCGAATTAGCGGGCAATTTCACTTTCACAGAGTTGCGGGAAACAATTGATGAGCACCATAACGGTATTAAAATCCGATCAAGTGATAAATTAGACGCCATCGACAAGGCAATGTGGCTGGCGCGATCCAATTATGAGATTTTATTTCGGCCGGATCACCAGATTTCCGAGCGGGTTCTGTTTCCCAGGTCGGAGTCAGAAAGCGGTGGGATCGAGGATGCTCGTTTTGTGCGTTTCGTAGAAGACGACGGCACGATTATCTACTACGCCACCTATACAGCCTACAGCGGTGAAACAATCTTGCCGCAGCTTATGGAGACCACAGATTTCCTCTCGTTCAAGATCAGTACCCTGAATGGAAAACAGGCGCATGGCAAAGGTATGGCCCTGTTCCCAAGGAAGATTGGAGGAAAGTACGTCATGCTGTCGCGTCAGGATGGAGAGAACAACGCCATCATGTTCTCGGATAATGTGCATTTCTGGAAACAGGCCCAAATTATGCAGAAACCCATGTTTCCGTACGAATTTTTTCAGATTGGTAATGGTGGCTCACCCATTGAGACAGCCGAAGGTTGGCTAGTTATTACCCATGGTGTTGGGCCGATGCGAACCTATAGTCTGGGCATTGAACTGCTGGACCTGGATGATCCGGCTCGCGTCATCAGCCGCATCAACGAGCCGATTCTGGTACCGAATGAACATGATCGTGACGGATATGTACCCAACGTGATTTACAGTTGTGGTGCAATGATCTTTCAGGACGAACTGATCATCCCGTATGCTTCGGCCGACGAGCGCTGCGGTATTGCAACCCTGGGCCTGTCAGGCTTGATGGCAAGGCTGCGCTATAACAAAACAGCCAATGGGAAATAGCCGAGGTAACAAAACTACGTCATGCAGAATTCGTTGGCAGCCTCACGATTTTTATCAGATGCCTGGGCAGATTCTTTTGTATCATCCCGTTTGATCACACCCTGACCTCGGTGTTTGTAAATGGCGAGTAAAGCCATGAGCCAGCACAGGGTTGATTCAGCTCCCTGATTTTCATTTACGCTCTGTACCTGCAGCCCGTCCCGACAACCTCCGGTAGCATGATCATAGAGCGAAATATGCAGTTCGTTATCACCCTGGTACCAGTTAAGACAGCGGTAGGCGTAAGTGATCCATTCCTCATCCCGCGTGATATCGAATGCTTCGATGCAGGCATCGACCATCGCAGCGGCCTCGATAGGTTGCTGATCAAACTGGGCTTTAACACCCCCCCTGCTAAACCAGCCCTGGTTACCGATGGCAGCAAAAAAACACCCTGTCTCATCGTGTTGAATCTCCTTCAACCAGGTGAGCGCACGCATAGCAGTCTGTATCATTTCGTCATCACCCAGCCACTGCCCGGACAACAATAAAGCCTGCGGCAAGCGTGCATTATCATAGGTCAAGGTCTCTTCACACCAGGGCCAGTTTTCGCTGGAAAGATTTCCGAACCATTGCATCAACTTATCTGAAAGTATCCTGCCTAGAGATTCAACCTGGCCATTGTCCTGGTTGCCAGACAGGAAGGCATGAATACCGATGATGGCGAAAGCAACAGCACGCGGCGAGGTAAAATATTCTACCGCAGGTAAAGCGCGCTGGAATAAATCGGCTGCATGATTAGCCTGTCCATTATTCCGACCCAGAGTCGCCGCGACTCCCAAACCCCACAGCGCGCGGCCATGAGAATCCTCCGAACCTTTTTCTTCCAGCCAACAACGATCATAGGACATGAAATTACGAAACCGGCCGCTGGCGGAATTAAAAGCATGGTCGAGGAAACTCAGGTAGGTGGAAGCGAGACCCTTTAGCGAGGCATCTCGGGGTTGAAAGTCCTGCGCCGTAACAGCAACAATCAGTGCGCGCGCATTATCGTCCACGCAATACCCATGTTCCCGATCCGGTACGGTGAATTTTGAGTGCTGCAGCATACCCACCCCATCCGTCATACGCAGTAAATGGTCGAACTTAATTTCGGGGAGAGGTTGTTGGCGCAAGCCTAGCGGGTCCAGCTCGCCCACAGGTACACACTTGCGTAAAGGATGACGTCGGGCCTGCTCGAAAGTCTCAATATAACGGCTGCCCACATGACTCCAGATCATTTGGCGACCGTAATCGTAAGCCTTATGTTGCATGGCACGAAGTTTGTCAGGATGATCCAGTAGATCGATAACTTCGTTGGCAAGCCGAACGTGGTCACGGAACGGAAACAACCTGCCCCGGCCGTCAGCGAGTAATTCCTGTGCATGCCAGAAGGGTGTGGAGAGAACTGCTTTACCCATACCCAGTGCATAAGCGAGTGTACCGGAAATTATCTGCGCTTCGTTCAGGTAAGGTGTGACATAAATATCAGCTGCACCAATGAACTCAAGCAGATCCTCATCCGCCACAAAGTTATCGTGAAAAACGACATAGTCCTCAACTCCCAGTGTTTTCGCGCGCAGGTGAAGACTAATTCTATAATCCTCTCCCTGTTCCGCCCTGATATGCGGGTGGGTAGCACCGACCACCATGTAAATGACATCCGGGTGGGCTTTCAATACTTCTGGCAGTCCATCGATCACCGTCTCGATACCCTTTCCCGGCGAAAGCAGACCAAAGGTGAGCAAGACCTTCTTTTCGGTTACGCCGAACTTACCTTTGTAGGCTGAAGATTCAACCAGGGGTACGTCAGGAATGCCGTGATGAATCAGGACAATTTTGTCCGCCGCCACCTTGTAAACGTCGCGTAAAAAGTCGACTGAACGTTCGCTCATCACCACCAACCGATCGGAAAGCTCGGCGAGCTGCACAATGA
>JBATHL010000350.1:0-1599 GCA_049666745.1 Gammaproteobacteria bacterium | reverse complement strand
GGATAAATCGTCGCGAAATCGTACAGATGCTGAGACGCGAGAATGATCTACTAAAGGCTCGCATTCAAAAGCTTGATGCCCGATTGCCCCGACACATGTAAGCGTTTCGCGCACTGAATGCGATCCGGCTTTGATTTGAAAAAGCTGATTAACGACTTACTTGCCCTTGCTCTGCGTGCCTGCGATTCGGAAAACGGCTCGATATGTCCAGTGGCAAGCTGGATGACATTGATCTCACGGTTTTTTGCCTAAGCGCAGGTTTCATGAGCCAGGCATTACAGGAAGCCGAGGATATAACCATGATCGAAGGTGAAGAATCTTGAACAAGAATCAACTGTTTGCCTTATTGCTAACGCTTTTGTCATATACCGTTTTTCAACCGGTGGCAAACGCGGCCAGCGTAGAGTTAGTGCCATCGTCGCGAGTTATTCTGAAGATCGTTTCAGGTATGACGATCGACGATATTATTGAGCGAGTTTATCCAAAAGATAAGGATCTATGGCCGCAGATCAAGGCAAAGCTGATTGAAACGAATCCGCATGCATTTGTGCAGTATTCTGATCGACTGATCACCGGTACCCGTCTAAAGCTGGTGGATATCAAGCGAATTCTGTACCAGGAAGAATTAAGCCCAAAAATGAAAGTGGGTTATGTCGCACAGCTCGGTGGTCAAGCCAATGCCAAAGATATCAATGGCCGCGTACTTCAGTTACAAATCAATTCGCAAATTTTCGAAGGTGACCGGCTCGAAACAGCGCCTGGCGCAGAGCTTTACATACTGATGGATGACGGTGCCGAAGTTCACCTGAAAGAGGACTCGGTGCTCAAGATTAGTGAATATGCAATTACTGCGGGCTATGACGAGAGTAGTAGCAGCATTCTTGATCTGCTACGTGGTGGCCTGCGTAAACTTACGGGCTCGATAGGGGCCAGTGCGCTCGCCAATTATCAGGTCCAGACCGGGCTTGCAACTATCGGTATTCGTGGTACCGAGTATGTGATCAAACTATGCAAGCAGGATGATTGTTCACAGACAGTAAGTCGCAATGATCCGGAAGCAAAGTTGCACGCAGTGGTACTCAAAGGTGCGATTACGCTGACTACCGATGAGGAAGTGCAAATTCTGATGGCGATGGGTGAGTATGGTACGGCGACGCCGGAAGCATTGATTGTCGAGGATGACAAGCCGCTGCCGGTGGGTTTCCTCGACGCCGAAGAATCACAACAATTCAATGTCACCAGTCAGCAACAAATGGAGCAAGCGGAGGAGAAATCTTCGAGTTCGTGGTTGTGGATTGTGGGTGTGTTACTGCTCGCCGTTGGCCTGTAACTCGAACCTGTGTCTGGCGGTCGGACAGGGAAATAGAGTTAAGCGGCAGTGAGGTGTCAAGAGTCGTCGAACTGCGCGGCAAAAGCACCGGCGATTTCCAGCAGGCTTTGAATCGTATACTGCCGATTGCCTAGTACAATGGGCTGATTCAGCTGCACATAGCCTTCTTGAAATGGTACCAGGCGATTGTTTTTGATCAGGAAGGTACCGTTGGTCGAGCCGAGATCGCGAAGATATACCTCACCATTTATGATCTGAATTTCCGCGTG
>JBATHL010000349.1:0-4058 GCA_049666745.1 Gammaproteobacteria bacterium | reverse complement strand
GGTATAGGGGAATTCCCTAATTATAATTTACGGGTGGCTGGCATAAGCTTGGCTGCGTTCTAATGCATTAAAACGAGGAGAAATTATGAAAACGATTACAAAACTGGTTATCGCCACGTTGCTGATTTCGAGTTACTGGATGGCGGGAAGTGCCATCGCCGGCGACTACTATGGCAAGCAGAAAGTTGTGTATCACATCAACTACGATGACCCCAAGAAGCAGGCTGGCGCATTGCGTAATATTCAGAATCACATCAATGCCGTTGGTGCTGAAAATCTCGATCTCAAGGTTGTCTTGCATGGTAATGGACTGGCATTGTTGCTGGAGCCAGATTCGCTGGACAAACTCAAGAAGTTCAAACACGCCAATGCAAACGACAAGATGACCGCAAAGGTCACTGACTTAAAGGGCCAGGGGGTAGATTTTCAGGTTTGCGCCAATACCGTCCGGGGTCGTAAGGTCGATGTCGAAAGCGATTTATACGATGTTGATAAAGCTGATATCGTGCCGAGTGGTGTTGCCGAAGTGGCCAAGCTTCAGCAAGACGGGTATGCCTACATCAAGCCGTAAACAGGGCATGTCGGTTTAAAGCAATTCGGCTGTCAGTGGGCTGCTCATTCAGCCCACTGACAGTTCTTCCCTGGTTTCGTTTGCGCGGGAATTTTACCTCCAGCCGGTTCGATAAATGTCCAAATCAGTTTCGTTTGTCGCTGTACTTCTTGTACTGCTAGCAGCGTCGACTGCATCTGCCAGTTCACCACTTTTTCAGAACCTGGACTCCGATGCATTTGAAACCATCGATAATCATAGCGAACAGGGAAAATGGCTGATCGTAATGATCTGGGCGCACGATTGTGAGATTTGCGCACGCGAGGTAGATGATTACCAACAGTTCCATTCGAGACATATGATGGAAGATGCCAGGGTACTCGGTATTACCATCGATGGGTTAAGCAGGAAAAAAGCGGCGCTGGGCTTTGTTAATCGACATCAGCTTGAATTTGTTAACCTGCTCGGTGAGCCGGAAACGGTTACTGCTTATTACCAGTTGATAACTGGAAGTAGATGGATCGGAACTCCCAGTTTCTTGATATTTGCACCCGGTGGAGAATTGAAAGCCGCCCAGGCAGGTGGAGTACCGGTTGAAGTTGTTGAAAATTTTATTGCCAGTAATAGCCCCTAGACAAATCTCACGCGGGTTAGGTGACCGTCACCTGGCGATCACCTTGCCTGTCGTTGTTTGCCTGTGGTTGAGCTGTTTTAGTGTATTTGCCGCGAGCTATCCGCACGTAGCGGTCGATATGATGCCGATTAAGGTATCGCCGCACGCTTACTACGTGCAAGGGGGTACCGGTGTGGCTACCGACAATTACGGCTTCGTTTCGAACTCTGCCTTTGTTGTTACCAGCGAGGGTGTAATTGTGTTTGACACGCTGGGAACGCCAGCCCTCGGCGCACAGCTTCTCAAGGCTATTCGCTCGGTCACCGCAGCACCGATTAAAACTGTTTATATCAGTCATTACCACGCGGACCATATGTATGGCACCCAGGCTTTTTCCGAAACTGGCGCCGAAATTGTCACTTCAGACGGAGCCAAGCGATACCTGGAGGGAGAGGTAGCGGAACAGCGTCTACTCGAACGCAGGATCAGCCTGAGTCCCTGGGTAGATAGCAATACCCGCATTGTCGAACCAGACCGGTATGTGCAGGGGGAGGAGCGGTTTACGCTCGGTGGTGTCAATATTCGAGTCGTCGATGTGGGCAGTGCCCACTCCGAGGGCGACCTGATTCTGTACGTTGAAAATGACGGCGTGCTGTTCTCGGGCGATATCATTTTCGAGGACCGTATTCCGTTTCTGGGCACTTCGAGTTCTGCTGACTGGCTGGCCGTGTTAAGCGAGATGGAACAGGCAGACGTCCGGGCAATCGTTCCCGGGCATGGCAAGTCAGCGAAGAATCCCCGGCAAATCGTATCGCTGACTAAAAATTATCTGTCCTTCGTGCGCGATTCAATGAAACAGGCGGTCGACGAGTGGGTCCCCTTCGACCAGGCCTACGAAGAAATCGACTGGGGCGACTTCATCGAGTATCCAGCCTTTCTCGAGGCTAATCGTCGCAATGCCTATGGCATTTATCTGTCGCTGGAACAGGAATCGCTGCAATCCCAGTAGGCCTGGAGATTCCTGCCATAATCCGGTCGGCTTTATGTCAGCATTTCCCATACGACCGGCAGAATCGAGAAGATCAGCAGCAGCGCCATACAGAGGTTGAAAATCC
This sequence comes from Gammaproteobacteria bacterium, assembly GCA_049666745.1. Taxonomy (GTDB): domain Bacteria; phylum Pseudomonadota; class Gammaproteobacteria. Next base: position 1,780 of record JBATHL010000349.1, on the reverse strand, counting down.
TGAGGTGCTTTGGATCCCTGAGAAAATGCTGCAGTCCAGCGCCGAAAACCAGCCACACGCCCGCACAGGGGATCGTGATGATCATGAAAGTCACGCAGACGATCACGACCTGGATGAAAAAATTGTCGTCGAGCGTAGTGTAAGCTGCCAGGGCGCTGCTGCCCATGATCCAGGCCTTGGGATTGATCCACTGAAATGCCGCCGATTGCCAGAAGTTGATTGGTTTCGATTGGCTTACTTCACTGACACCGCCGCTTGAGTTGGCTATTTTCCAGGCGAGATACAACAGGTAGACGATGCCGACAATCTTGATGACTTCGTGCAGGACCGGGTAGAGCTGGAATAGCGTACCGAATCCCAGTCCGATTAACGCCAGCATTACCGGAAAGCCGATGCATATTCCGAGCAGGTGCGGTATCCCGCGCCGTACGCCGAAGTTTAATCCGGTCGTGGTCAGCATGACGTTATTAGGTCCCGGAGTAACCGCTGCGATTATTCCGAACACGACAAACGAAACGAAGAGTTCCGGTTCTATGAGTGACTCCTGCCTGGCCTTTTCTGAAGGTCATCCAGCGACGTGGATCCTGATGCTTAGCGTAAAGGATACGCAGGCGGGAGTAAAACTCATCCAGGTCGACGTGGCAACTGCGAATGTGGCGTTTCGAACTCGCCGGTATGCGGTGCCAGGGGTATGGCCATATCAGCGACGATTCCGGGATACCGGCTGCAGTGATTGTCCTGCCAGGTGACTTCAAGCAAGGAGTCATCAAATTTCAGCGCGGCGATCTGGAAACCAGGGTTTGGGGCTGACATCAAAAATGGGCTGTGGGCAATGCCTGAATAGTTCACCATTGTCTGCGCAAAGGCAATTCGATTTTTCGATCAATGAGGATAGACTTCGCGATAACATAGTTGTCTCGGAGAATCGCTGTGTCCCACAGCCAGGAAATGCTCGACGTCGTCGATGAAGACGATAACGTCATCGCGATAACCACCCGTGGCGAAATCCACGCCAGGGGGCTGATGCATCGTGCGGTCCACATTCTCGTTTTCAACAGCAGGGATGAACTGTTCCTGCAAAAACGTTCCATGAGCAAGGATGAGCAGCCGGGGAAATGGGACTCGTCGGCGGCGGGCCATGTCGATAGCGGGGAGGCCTATCTCGACTGTGCACGACGTGAAATCACTGAAGAGCTGGGAATCGTGGCTGAGCAATCCATGCAATTTCTGTTTAAGTTGCCGGCTTCGGTGCTTACCGGTAACGAACATTGCATGGTGTATCGCTATACCTTTGATGGGCCGATGGTGTTGCAAGCTGAAGAGATTGACGATGGCCAGTGGATTCCTGCCGAGACGATGGATCGCAGGGTTGCCGACGGGGACCCGTGCCTGACCGAATCGGTCTGTCTGATCTGGAAGGAATATCGGAAACTGCATCACAACAGTCCATAAACAGGGTTGAAAACCATCAGGAAATTGCTGCAATGGTTAAAGAAAACCAAGTGCTGCCAATAATAAAATTTGACTTTATTGTTAAATTACATATAGTTAAGCAATATAGTTAATCTTGTTTAGAGAAATGCGAGGTAAGTATGGAGCCTTTAGTGTCACTTGCTACAGAACTGTGGAAAACGATGCCGCCAACAACCTGGTTGTTTATTCTGACTCTCCTTGTTTCGCTTCATTTCATCAGCAAGGCACTGTTTTAAATTCAGCTATACAAATCATCGCCCCGGCGCTTTAATAGCGCTCTGGTAACTACGCTTCGTCGGGTGAGGAT
>JBATHL010000348.1:0-2979 GCA_049666745.1 Gammaproteobacteria bacterium | reverse complement strand
CGGGTGGCGCGCGCGCGGGTAGGGCAGCAGCTGCATCACCGCCAGCGCGGTCACCGACTTGCCCGAGCCGCTCTCGCCGACCAGTGCGACGGTCTCGCCCTTGTCGATGTCGATGGACACGCGGTCGACCGCGACCACTTCGCCGGACGGCGTATCGAAGTGCACCGACAGGTCCTCGATATGTAGCAGGCTGCTCATCCGATCGTCTTGCGCGGGTCGAAGGCGTCGCGCACCGCCTCGCCGATGAAGATCAGCAGGCTCAGCATCGCGCCGATGACGAAGAACCCGGTGAGCCCGAGCCACGGCGCCTGCAGGTTGGCCTTGCCCTGCGCCAGCAATTCACCCAGGGAAGCCGAGCCCGGCGGCAGGCCGATGCCGAGGAAGTCGAGCGAGGTCAGCACCGTGACCGAGCCGGCCAGCGTGAACGGAATGAAGGTCAGCGTCGCCACCATCGCGTTCGGTAGCACGTGCTTGAACATGATTACTCGGTCGGACACGCCGAGCGCGCGCGCCGCGCGCACGTACTCGAAGTTGCGCGCGCGCAGGAACTCGGCGCGCACCACGCCGACGAAACCCATCCACGAAAACAGCAGCAGCACGCCGAGCAGCCACCAGAAGTTGGGCTCGACGATGCTCGCGAGGATGATCAAAATATACAGGATCGGCAAGCCCGCCCAGACCTCGATGAAGCGCTGGAACAGCAAATCCAGCCAGCCGCCGAAATAACCCTGCGTGGCGCCGGCGGCGACGCCGACGAGCGCGCTGATGATGGTCAGCGTAAAGCCGAACAGCACCGAGATGCGAAAGCCGTAGATCAGCCGCGCGACCACGTCGCGCGCCTGGTCGTCGGTGCCGAGCCAGTGCAGGTCGTCGGGCGGCGCCGGCGCCGGCACCGCCAGGTTCCAGGATACGGTGCGGTGGTCGTAGGGCACCAGCGGCCAGACCATCCAGCCCTTGTCGTCGATCAGTTTGGCCACGAACGGGTCGCGGTAGTCGGCCTCGGTCAGGAATTCGCCGCCGAACACGGTTTCCGGGTAAGTCTTGAAGATCGGCGCGTAAAAGCCGCCGTCGTAGTAGACCAGGATCGGCTTGTCGTTGGCGACGAACTCGGCGAACAGCGTGACCACGAACAGCACCGCGAAGATCCACAGCGACCACCAGCCGCGGCGGTTGGCGCGGAAGTTCTGCAGCCGCCGGTAAGTCAGCGGCGTGATCGGCTGGCCGAGAAAGCGGTGCTGAACGGGTGGCTCCACCATTAGCGGCCCCTCGTCTCGAAGTCGATGCGCGGATCGATGATGGTGTACATCAGGTCACCGATGAGCGTCATCACCAGCCCGAGCAGCGAGAAAAAGAACAGCGTGCCGAAGATGACCGGGTAATCGCGATTGAACGCGGCCTCGAAGCCGAGCAGGCCGAGGCCGTCGAGCGAAAAGATGATTTCGATCAGCACCGAGCCGGTGAACAGCATGCCGACGAAGGCCGACGGGAAGCCGGCGACGACGATCAGCATCGCGTTGCGGAACACGTGGCCGTACATGACGCGGCGCTCGGACAACCCCTTGGCGCGCGCGGTCAGCACGTACTGCTGGCCGATCTGGTCCATGAACGAGTTCTTGGTCAGCATCGTCAGCGTGGCGAAGCCGCCGATGGTCATCGCGATCACCGGCAGGGTAATGTGCCACAGGTAATCGCGGATGCGGTCCGGCCACGACAGCTCGGCCCAGTTGTCGGACACCAGCCCGCGCAGCGGGAACCAGTCGAGATAACTGCCGCCGGCGAAGATCACCAGCAGGAAGATCGCGAACAGGAAGCTCGGGATCGCCGAGCTGATCACGACCACAACGCTGGTCCACCAGTCGAAGCGGCTGCCGTCGCGCATCGCCTTGGCGATACCGAGCGGGATCGAGATCAGGTACACCAGCAGCGTGGTCCAGATCCCGAGCGAGATCGACACCGGCATCTTGTCGAGCACCAGGTCGACCACCGAGCGGTCGCGGAAGAAGCTGTCGCCGAAATCGAAGCGCAGGTAGTTGCCCATCATCTCGAAGAAGCGCTCGTGCAGCGGCTTGTCGAAACCGAAGCGTTGCTCGAGTTCCTTGATGAACTCGGGGTCGAGCCCCTGCGCGCCGCGGTAGCCGCCGGTGGCATCGGCGTCGGCGGCGGCCGACTGCAGGGTTTCGCCGACGTCGGTGCGGGTCACGCGCCCGGTGATGTCGGCGCCGGTGCCGGTCAGATCGGCGATGATCTGCTCCACCGGCCCGCCCGGCGCGACCTGGATGATGATGAAATTGATCACCATGATCGCGATCAGCGTCGGGATTATCAGCAAAAGTCGGCGAACGATATAGGCGCCCATCAGTTCCTCCTGGTCATGTTTTCGCCCGCATGGCGCGGCGCAGCAGCAGGATCACGGCGGCGAGGCCTGCGAGCAGCCAGGCCGCGATCGTGCCCCAGCCGGGCGTGTCGGTTTGCGGCGTCTCTCCGAGCTCGAGATTGTCGATGACGCGCGCGAGCGTTGCGGCGCGCTCGGCATCATACCACCACAGGCCCGTGTTGACGCCGGACTTGACCGGCATCTGCGGGCGCGCGTACTTGTCCCAGTAGAGCACGCGGTCCGAGCGCAGGTGCCAGTTCGGGATCACGTAAAAACCCCACAGCAGCACCCGGTCGAGAGCGCGAGTCCAGGCGATGAGCTCCTCGCGCGTGCAGACCTCGATCATGCTCTCGATCAGCTCGTCGACCACCGGGTCGCGGATGCCGGCGAAGTTGCGACTGTCGGGCTGGTCGGCGGCGGCGCTGCTCCAGAACACGCGCTGCTCGTTACCGGGGGATTCCGCCTGACCCCAGACGAAGACGAAGCTGTCGTAGTCGAAGCTGCGCAGGCGGTTGACGTACTGGCTCGAGTCGACCACGCGCGCGCTGGCGTCGATGCCGAGGCGTTTGAGGTTGCGGATCATCGGCAGCACCACGCGCTCGAAG
>JBATHL010000347.1:0-26560 GCA_049666745.1 Gammaproteobacteria bacterium | reverse complement strand
GGTCCTGATAAAATCGTGTCTTGGCAGGAAACTTGATGGCATGGTCACGGCTCTCACCCTGCGGGAAATAGCCGTTAAAAACCAGCATCGGCTCGCCATCAATTTGAAATTCACCACCGATGAAGCGTTTTTGTGCATCCTCGGGGTCCCCCGGAAAACCATAGCAGGAATTACTGCAGGTCTGGCGTGATAGTAGCGCGACCCCGTAGTGGGTTTTCTGCCCCATGTAGGCCGCCTGGTAACCCATCTCGTTGATCGCTTGCAGTGGAAACTCATGATCCTGAACCTTGGTTTCCTGCAGACCGATAAATTCCGGCGCGTGTTTATCAATCACCTTCTGCAGTTGATGCAGGCGCTGGCGCAAGCTGTTTACATTAAACGAGACTATCTTCATGTTTTGCATCATCCTCAAATTTTCGCAGAAAGTCGGCCAGGGTTTCTTCACCGAGGCGCAATTCGAGGTCCCGCTCGAGCTCGCGCAATAAACTGTCAACTGCCGCATCGCTGCGAAAACGTTCGGTCTGACCATCATCCTCGGCCTGCCGCGCGCTGCGCAGAATATCTGCCAGCCTTATACGCTGCAAGGAAACTGCCGGCAGATAGTGCGTCGTTTCCTCTGCAGACTGCGAAATCCAGCCATCGGCCTGCAACGCATCGAGCATTCGTTTCAGCACATCGACAGGTACTTGCTGACTGATGGCGAGATTTTCAAGACTGGGCAACAGTGTAGATTGCCGATCATGCGCGCGCGCAATGTCTACCATCGCCTGCAACGTCAACTGGTCGCGCATTAGACTACTTAAATGGAGATTATGCTTCTTCCATTTTAATTGCTCGGGGTTTTGGTAATAGAACGAAATGCTCGCCCCAACCAGTAAGATAATCCAGCTCAGGTAAAGCCAGATCATGAACACCAGCGCGATCGCGAACCCGGAATAAATGGCGGTGTAACTTTTAGACCCACTGACAAAAGAAGTGAACAGCATGCCGCTGGATTCCCACAGGGCCCCGGCGATCACGGCCCCGTATAGTGCCGAACGTATCTGTACCCTGGTGTTCGGCACCAGCATGTAAATGAAGGTAAATGCCGCGATGATCAACACGTAGGGCAGCAGATTGCCTAGCAGATGTAACAGCCCGCTCATATACGGCACGCTGTTTAAAATCTCGACTATATGATGACTGCCCAGCGAGGCGGTAATACCGACCGCCGAAAATACCAGCACAGGGCCTACCATGATGACACTCAGATAATCGCTGAAGCGCTGCATCAGGCTGCGACTGCTGTGTAAGCGCCAGGTATGGTTAAACGCGGCTTCGATTTTTTGAATCAGCGAAATCGTGGTGTACAACAACAGCACCAGGCCGAGGGCGCCAAGCACGCCGATTTTCATGTTATCGACGAAACCCACGACGTGCGCACTTAGCTCGGCGCTTTGGTCACCCATGGGCGCCAGGATACGCGCCAGGGCAGGCTCCAGCTGGTCGTGGACGCCGAAACCTTTTAGTACCGAAATACTCACTGCCAGTAACGGCACCAGGGCTAACAGCGTGGTATAAACCAGGCTCATCGCATGCAGGGTAATCATGCCACCCATAAGGTCGCGACCGACCATGAAAATTATCTGCAGAAAATGTCGCCAGGGCGAGCGCGCGGTCCCGGTATCACAAGCGTTATAGCTCCAGATGTACTCATTTATTTGCTGACGCATCCCTATCTCAGCCAGTAAAGGCTTCCTTTGAGTTCAGATATTCGACCTCGGCAGCCGTACTGGGGCGCCCCAACACGGCATTACGGTGAGGAAAGCGTCCATAGGTTTCGATGATCGCATGGTGATGACGGGCAAAACGCAAGTTGGATTCCATACCGGGTTGATCAAATAATTCCAGGGCCAGTTCCTGATCGGCAAGATCTTCGCTGTGCATGAACGGCATATACAAGAAAGCCTGTTGTTCGACGGGAAGCACTCCGGCAAAACCTTTTTCGATAGCGACCCTGGCCACATCTCGTGACCGGGCCTCGGTGGCAAAGCCAAGCGCACTGCCGCGATACATATTCAACGGAAACTGGTCCAGAATGATAACCAGCGCCAGGCAGCCCGGCGCATTTTCCATCCACTGATCAAGCTCACCCCGACCCGCCTGTTGCAGGGTATCCTCGAAGCGCTCGCATAACATACGGTCGAACTCCGGGGTCGAGTTGAACCAGAGCTTGCGAATATCATCGGAGAACCAGAAATCGATAATCTTCTGTGGCATGAATACCTCACTGTTGCAGGTCATGTTAACAGTCTTTGCAGAGGGCATCGACTTGCCCGCGCAAGCGCTGTTGCAACTGCTTACGACCCTCAGCACCGGACTCGCGTTCGAGCAGTTCCCAGTTACGATTCTGTATTGCTTTCTCGATTAAAAGGGTGCCCGGGTCATCGCAAGAGCGCGCAATACAACGCATAACATACTTCTGCAAGCTCACAAAGCATAGCTCAAATCCCTTGTTGCCCCGGGCAAAGGCTTCGATCTCGCGTTGCTCAAGTTCATTGAGCGCCACGTCAAAACCCGCGAAACGCAGCAGCGCTACAACCTGGGCCGCATCCATCGTTCGCAGGAACTGCGTCATCCAGATCGGTAACTGTTGCTGAATGCGCTGTTGCATTAGTTGTACATCTGCATCCACAGCCGGCTTGAGTGGATGGAGCACGGCAATCGAATGCTCACCAGTTGATTTACCTCTGCCGTAACTGACATGAACCAGGGAGAATTGCGCCTGTTGCCAGAAACCCGCGGAGGTCGGGTCGAGCGCAAAGCTGGCACCGAGATAAGCGAATGAATTTTGTTGCCCATAAACGCTCGCGCGCTCAAGCAGACGTGTTCCCAGACCCCGGCGGCGACAGGCTTCGGCCACGGCGATCCGTTGTACGCGTATACCACGATATTTTGCGAAGTTTCTTATGCCCGCCTGCGCGGTCAACATTTGCGCCAACAGGTGCCCCCGGGGGCGCCGGCGACCAAGAAAAATTTCCTCGCACAAGGCTTCATCGAGACCACCCTCGATATTTAGCAAGACGGCACCAACGACATGTTCAGCGCTGCACGCAACGATTAGCACCAGGTCGGGATTCTCCATCAGCATGCGCAAATCGGATGGACGGCTGCGATAATGCGCCGCATTCATCAAGCGGTAGACCTGTTTGAGCAGGGGCAAATGTTCGGCGTCTCCCGGGTTTTCCAGCAATTGCAGTTCGCAGGATGCCAGCTGCTCCTTTGACACTTCGCCGAGCGATGGTTCGCTGTTTAACATTAATGTGCGATTGAGCCAGGCTTCCAGTCGATCACCCTGACACCAGCGCACCGGCATTTCCAGCTCAAGCTGCATCAGCCTGGCTGCCTCCATCTGCGCCACGAAACGGAGCATGAATCCTCGCCCGGTACCTTCATAGCCGCCACTGGTGGTCGCCATTACCAGCCGTGGGTAAAACCTGTGCAATTGCCGTAACATCGACTGGGGCAGCATCGCCGCTTCATCAATGATCACCAGGTCTGCTGCAGGGTAGCTTAGTAAAAGACGATCAGGCGCGACAAATTCGGCGTCTGGTACCAGGCCTAGCAATTGCGCCGCGGTTTGTCGAGAGTTGGCGGTTACCAGTATGCGCAGGCCAGGTTGCAAATGTTTGAGTAATAATCCCAGGCAGGTACTCTTGCCGCGCCCACGATCGGCGTTGATCAGCGCGATTCCAGCCTGCCCACTTGCCAGCCATTGTTCGATTCGCTGCAAGCAGTGACCCTGCTCCGCCGTCACCCCCCGCTCGATCGGAGTCGACGTTAACACCGGCAATGGCGACATCGGCCCGGTTTCACACCCGGGTGTCAGCAGGATTCCAGTTTCGGCATCCGCTCCAAGCGCGCCAAAAAAATACTCCGCAAAGCGCGCGCGTCGGGATCTCGATTGATCCTGCCAACAGGCATAACGATCAGTTCGCATATCCCAATCTTCGACTGGCGGCGACAGAGTCGTTAAAACCCCACCCGACTGGACCAGCCCCGCGGCAATGCATAACACATCCGGATTAAAGCCATCGAAAAGGTCCAGTACCACGAGCCTGGATTCACTACCGAGACAGGAATCGGCCGTACCGAATGAAACCGCCGATTCCACCAGCTTTCGATTTGACAGTACCAGCATCGAATTATCCGCCGCGAACAGCTTTGCAAACTGATCATCGCACCAGGACCGGGGCCCCTGTAACGCGACCAGTTGCCGCTGCTTACTATGCAGTAACTGATCGAGCAAGGCGGTCATCCAGCTATTAATATCGATTGCCGACATGGTAATTTTTTGTTAAAAAAAGCAGCTCATTATAGTTGAGTGACAAGTCATGACCAAAGATCAGCAAACCCAGGCGGAAGCCGCGGCATTTCGCGCGCTGGTAGCCCATCTGCAAGAACGCAGCGACGTACAAAATATCGACCTGATGACGCTTGCGGGATTTTGTCGCAACTGCCTGTCCAAGTGGTATTCCGCTGCCGCTAAACAACTGCAAGCGGATTTCGACTATGCCACTGCCCAGGAATACGTCTACGGGATGAGTATCGAGAACTGGAAACGCGACTATCAAACCAGCGCGAGTGACGAGCAAATGCAGCGCTTCGAAGACAGCAAACCGCTACACGCTAAAATCAGCGGCTATTAAGCGGAGGCCGTTTGCAGCAATTCGTGCCGGTATAACGAGACGGAGCTGAAAAATCAGCTCGACAACAAACTCTTATAGCACGACTCATTGAGACTCCCTGAGTTCACGCCGCAATATCTTACCCACATTGGTTTTCGGTAATTCATCCCTGAACTCGATTATCTTTGGAACCTTGTAAGCGGTCAGATTCTCTCGGCAATGCTCAGTTATCGCCGCTTCATCGAGCGCGGTATCCTTTTTCACGATGACTGCCTTGACTATCTCGCCACCGGCTTGATCCGGCACGCCGATGACACCCACTTCGAGCACCCCCTCATGACCCGCTACAACGGTTTCAATTTCGTTTGGAAACACGTTGAATCCTGAAACCAGGATCATATCCTTGAGACGATCAACAATTCTGAAGAAACCAAGTTCATCCATTTGCGCGACATCGCCCGTTTTCAGCCAACCATCGTCGGATAGCACCCTGGCAGTTTCTTCGGGTCGCTGCCAGTAACCCTTCATCACCTGGGGACCGCGTACGCACAGTTCCCCGGTTTCCCCCTGAGGTAACAGATTGCCCTTGTCATCCTGCACTGAAACCTCGGTCGATGGCACCGGTAAACCGATGCTGCCACTATATTCCTGCAAGGTGAGAGGATTGATACATACCGCGGGAGAGGTTTCGGTTAATCCATAGGCTTCGAGTAACGGCGCACCGGTCAGATTTTTCCAGCGTTCAGCCACCGGTTGTTGCACCGCCATGCCGCCGCCCAGCGAAAGCTTTAAATGAGAGAAATCAATTTGATCGAAACCCGGCGTGTTCATCAATCCATTGAACAGCGTATTAACGCCAGTTATCGCGCTGAATTTGAGGTGTTGCAATTCTTTAACGAAAGCGGGCATATCACGCGGGTTGGTAATCAGGTAATTAAGTGCTCCAACCTTCATGAAGGTCAGGCAATTAGCGGTTAGTGAAAAGATGTGATAAAGCGGTAGCGCCGTGATAATGACTTCTTCCCCCTCGGTAATATCATTCTCGAGCCAGGCCGACGCCTGTTGCATGTTCGCAACCATATTGCCATGGGTCAGCATGGCACCCTTGGCCACGCCCGTGGTGCCGCCGGTGTACTGTAAAAAAGCAAGGTCATCGTGGTTGCATGACACCGGGCGGTGACGCTGGGTAGAACCCAGTTGCAAGGCTTGCTTAAAGGTTACCCGCCGTGGCAACGAGAACTGAGGGACCATTTTCTTCACATACTTGACCACCAGGTTCACGATAATCGATTTCGGGAAATGCAACAGGTCGCCAAGTTGCGTAGTCACAACATGTTGTACCGAGGTTTTGTCGATGACTTCGCCAAGCGTGTGGCAAAAATTTTCCATCACGATGATAGCCTTGGCACCTGAATCTGACAGCTGATGCTCGAGTTCCCGCGCGGTATACAGCGGGTTGGTATTGACCACCACGAAGCCGGCGCGTAAGGCCGCGAAAATTGAAACTGGATTCTGTAGCACGTTAGGCATCATGACTACAACGCGATCACCTTTTTCCATGCCGGGCAGGTTTTGTAAGTAACTGGCGAGTTGATCGGTAAAACTATCCATGTCGCGATAGGTCAGCGTCGTCCCCAGGTTACTGAAACAGGGTCTCTCCCCGTAACGCTTGACCGCCTGTTCGAAAACATCAGTGACTGACTGGTAGGCGTCGAGATCGATCTCTTCCGGGACCCCGGAAGGATAGCTTTTTAACCAAACCTTCTCCATTTGCTCACCCCCTCCCAAAAAATCTGGCTATGTTTTTAATTGATAGCGAGGCTACGGGTTTTTATTTTGCCCTTCTGGCCCGCTTCTTGTTAGCGACCGGTTTCTTTTTCACTGTTTTACCGGCCGACCCGGCGACGCCGGATTTATTTGTCATCTGGTCGGGCGTAAAGTCGTCAACCGCAACAACCCTGGCCGTCGCCGACCGGGCTTGCAGCAGTATATCAGCTTCCTCCGGTGTTACCTGACCCGACTCCAGCAAATTGTTAACCCACTGAGAATAATCTTCCAGTCCATGCTGGGTAATATGATCGTGACGCAAGCGACGCTCGATCGGCTCTGCCTTGATCACCTTGTGCAATGCATCTTCGAGACACCCGGTAATATCATCGGGATCGTCGCTTTGATAAATACCCGCGGTCAACCGGTCACGCGCTGCCCCCGGTTTGAGCAGCAGCGATGCTACCCGATGATTAAGCGAATCGTTAGGTGGGCGCAGGCTGAGTCCCAGCGGAAATATCGAGTGCCGGATAATCACCCCTAACCATTTAACTGGAAAGTTGCGCAAAATTTCATCGAGCGCTACCTGTACCTGGAAGAGACAGTACTTGGCCGTCCATTCGAGGAGCGGCAAATCGCTGCGGGGCTGACCATCTGCTTCGAATTTTTTCAACGCCGCTGAAGCGTAAAACATATACCCCAGTGCGTCGGCAAACCTGCCGGAAAGCATTTCCTTACGTTTAAATCCACCACCCAGGATCATCAGCACTGTATCAGCTGTTACGGCAAAAGCCGCGCTCATCTGACCCAGCCGCCTGTAATAATCCCCGACCCGACCCGGGTAAGGCGCCGGGGCCAGATGACTGCCGCTGATTCCATAAACAAAGGCGCGGCAGAAATTGGTTATAAAATATTCGACATGACCGCGTAAGGCCTGATCGAAAGTTTCTTCTGCGTCAGACAGGTCTTCCATCGTCGCAGCTTCCATCTCACGCACCAGGTAAGGGTGGCAACGGATCGCACCCTGGCCAAAAATAATCATGCTTCGGGTAAGAATATTTGCGCCCTCGACCGTGATTCCGACCGGGACAGACTGGTAGGCACGAGCAAGATAATTCGACGGTCCCATGCAGATTCCTCGTCCACCATGGATATCCATCGCATCGTTGACAACCTGGCGCATGTGCTCGGTGTTATAGCATTTGAGGATCGCCGTAATTATCGAAGGTTTTTCACCGCTATCGAGCGCGCTCAGGGTCAGCAGGCGCCCCGACTCCATCATATAAGTCATGCCACCGATACGTGCCAACGCTTCTTCTACCCCTTCAAATTTACCTATCGAGGTATTGAACTGCTTACGAACATGGGCATAAGCGCCGGTATGACGGACGCAGGATTTACCCGCCGCGACGCCTACCGCCGGCAGCGAAATACCGCGACCCACCGACAATGACTCAACCAGCATCCGCCAGCCGTTACCAATATTTTGCTGCCCACCGATGATGAATTCCAGCGGAATGAAAACGTCTTTGCCACTATTGGGACCATTTTGAAATGCGGCGTTCAGTGGAAAATGTCGATTACCTATGGTGACGCCAGGCGTGTTCGCCGGTATCAATGCACAGGTAATCCCCAGGTCTTCCTGTTCGCCAAGCAATCCGTCGGGATCGTAAACCTTGAAGGCAAGACCCAGCACCGTGGCCACCGGTCCGAGGGTAATGTAACGCTTTTCCCAGTTCAGCCGTAAACCCAGTACCTGTTTCCCCTCGTGCTCTCCCATACAGACCACCCCGTGGTCCCTAATCGCGCCAGCGTCTGAACCCGCAAATGGTCCAGTCAACGCAAAACAGGGGATTTCACGTCCATCGGCGAGCCTTGGCAGGTAAAAATCCTTTTGTGTATCAGTACCATAGTGCATCAGTAACTCGGCCGGACCGAGGGAATTTGGCACCATTACCGTTACCCCTGCCGATATGCTGCGCGCTGAAATTTTAGTGACTACACTAGAGTGGCCATAGGCCGAAAACTCGAGCCCGCCATAGCGCTCTGGAATTATCATGCCGAAAAATCGATGCTGCTTGAGAAATTCCCAGATCTCTGGCGGCAGATCCATTCGTTTATGAGTAATATCCCAATCGTCGATCATCGCACAGAGCTGTTCCACCGGACCATCGATAAAAGCCTGCTCTTGCTCACTCAACACCGGCAACCGGTAATCCTGCAGGACCTGCCAGTCGGGGGCACCCCTGAACAGCTCAGCCTCCCACCAGACGCTACCGGCCTCGATGGCATCACGTTCGGTAGCGGACATCGGCGGCAGTATTTTGCGAATGCGCTGTAACAACGGTCGCGATACAAACTGTTGTCGAAGCTGCGGAACTCCCAATAACACCGCAGGCACCAGGAATGCAGCCCAGAACAGCAGGCCCCAGAAAAAACTGAACCCATCTGCCAGTGTAAAGACGACAAGGAATAGTGCGCTGGCCAGTGCCAGACTCTGAAACGGAAATTGATGCCGGGTGATTACATACATTAATGCAAACACGGCACCCAGTAGAATTAGTATATTCATCAGGATAAATCGAACGCTAGTGAGTCAGACAAGCAAAGGTTAACAGTATAATAAATTGACCCCGCCATCAATATATAGTTTCAAATTGAAACTATTTAAATGAACCTGGTTTAGCCAATGCTTCGCGAAGTATTCCTGCAGAGGTTAACTGGCCACGCAGCTGCTACTTCCGACCCGACAAGCCGCAAAACCATTGGTTTTTGAGGTAATTCAGACATTGGCTATATATTCTATATTTACATTTAACTATAGCTGATAAAAGCTGAAACTTTTCTGCCGACCACGGTCCCTGGTAAATAGTTCGGGTATACACGAGTTAATAATCTCCAGTTCGATAAAAAACTTAACATTTTGCCAGCAAGGCCGATAAAGGCGCTAAGCAATCTGTAGCCAGGACCCCTGGTAAAACCAACCTGGATGCTACGCGTGGATAGATGAATTAACTTATGCCCGAAGCCAAGATTCTCATTGTCGATGACACCAAGGCCAACCTGGTAGCATTACAGGTGCTGTTAAAGCCTGTTGAGGTCGACATAGTAATCGCCGAATCCGGGGAACAGGCGCTGATGGCGGCGTTGAAAAATGAAGAACACATCGCGCTGATTCTGCTGGACGTGGTGATGCCGGTGATGGACGGATTCGAAGTCGCCAGATTGTTACACGAAAATGAACACACGCGATCGATACCCATTATTTTTATCACCGCAAATCAGGACGATGGGCAAATCGAAGAAGCCTACCTGTCCGGTGCGGTTGACTATATTCAGAAACCGATTCGCAAAACGGCGCTCATCTCCAAGGTTCGTGTCTTTCTCGATCTCTGGCAGTTACGTCATGGCCTGGAACTGGAAGTTGAACAACGCCGCATCGCCGAACATCGTGTCGAGCATCTGGCTACCCATGACCCGTTGACCAACCTGCATAATCGACGCGGGCTTTACGAAGAGCTCAGCGAACTAATATATCGCTCGCAGCGCTACAAGTACTCCAGCGCCGTCATCTACGTCGACCTCGATGGTTTCAAGCACGTGAACGATCACTTCGGTCATGAGGCCGGCGACAGGCTGTTAACCCAGGTTGCGAGCAACTTCAAAGCTATCGTGCGTCAAACCGATTCCGTAGCCCGTATCGGTGGTGACGAATTCATCGTTCTGATTACCGATATCGATGGCGAAACATCGCTGATTACAAAAATCGAAAGCTTGCTCAAAGAAGCGTCCAGGCCACTTGAATTCAAGGGTCACAAAATAGCGATTGGGGCCAGCATCGGAATCGCGCTTTATCCCGAGCATGGCGACAATGCCGAAACCCTGCTGCACCACGCCGATCAGGCCATGTACCAGGCGAAGAACCAGGGCAAGAATACGTTTCGTTTTTTTACCGAAGACATCAATGAAAAAGCACATCGACAGCGCGAACTGCAGGATAACTTGCGTAAAGCACTTCCCAACGACGAGTTCTCGGTTTTTTTTCAACCAATAGTCGATGGCAAGACGGGACAGGTAGTATCGGTGGAGGCGTTACTGCGCTGGTATAGCGCAAAGCTCGGACAGGTCTTTCCGGATGAGTTCATACCCGCAGCGGAGAGTGCCGGACTGATACCGGAACTCGGCTGCTGGGTGTTAAAAAATGCACTTGCTACCGGTGCCCAGTGGAACAAGCGATTTGGCGTCGAATTACGCATAGCCGTCAACGCTTCATCGATACAGTTTCGCAACAACCTGTTATTTGAGGCTATCAAGGAGCAGATCGATACTCATGACTGGAATCCCGATTTGCTCGAAGTAGAAATCACCGAGGGCCTGTTACTGGATGATTCAGCCGAGGTTAATACCTATATCCAGGCGATCAGCGATTGCGGGGTGAGACTCTCGGTAGACGATTTCGGTACCGGTTTTTCTGCCTTGAGCTACCTGAAGAATTACCCCGTAAGCACGGTAAAAATTGACCGCAGCTTTATTATGGATTTGCCCGGCGACAAGGAAAATGAAGTCCTGGTGCAGGCAATCATCGCGATGGCGCACGGCTTGCGCCTGGAAGTTATCGCCGAAGGTGTCGAAACTGCCGAGCAATGGGAATACCTGCGCGCGCTCGAATGTGATTATGTGCAGGGCTATTACTTTGGTAAACCGATGCCGCAGGCGGACTTTGAAGATTTCCTCATAGAGCAGCTCGACAAACCGGTTCTGGCCCAATCCTGACCAGCCCGGCTCGACCTGATACCCGTGTTACTGCGCCTGCTTGCGTTGGCTGGCTTGCAGTTTCTGCTGACGTAACAGGAAAAAATTGGCAAACCAGCTAGCCAGTAGTTGCGCATCTTCACTATTGCCCCCGCTCATTGTCGCTTTCGCCTGTTCAGCAACCTCCTGCGGTACCACGTTACCGCCAAACATGTCCAGCAGGGCAGATTCGTAGGCAGCTTCGAACTCGGGATGTGCCTGTACACTGATGATCGAATCTCCATAGGCGAGTCCCGCGTACGGGCAAAATTCAGAGCTTAAAAAGACTTCTGCGGCGGCTGGACATTTAACTACCTGGTCCTGGTGGAAAACATACATCCTGGCCTGTCGCGAGTCGGTCTTCATCCAGGGATAGGTCTTTTCGAGGTCATACCGATGCAGGCCCACGCCCCATCCTTTATCCGATTTAACCACCTCGCCGCCGAGCGCCTGGGCAATAATCTGGTGTCCGAAACACACTCCGATCAGTGGAATCTTCGCGGCTGCCAACTCGCGAATAAAATCCTGCAGCGGCGCCATCCACTCAAGTTGATCGTAAACACCGTGTCGTGAACCGGTAATCAACCAGCCATCGCAGGCGTAAATCGATGGCGGCATTTCGTTATTTAGTACGCAAAACGTCTCGAATTCGAACTCATGCCCGGCCAGCCCGATAAAACGTTCGAACATAACCGGATAAGGATCGAAACGACCTACCATCTCGTCCCGCAGCAGACCGGCTTCGAGGATTCCGATTTTCATGAATACTTCCTGATAAGTGGCTCGAGCAGTATATCAGCGACGGTCAATTGCCAATGATATTCTCTCGATAATATGATTAATGTGATCATATTTTATCGGCTTTACGGGATGATTGGCAACTGCACTATTGGTGATGCGCCTGTATTTGTGATTAAATATTTCGTCACGCCCCGTGGAAACCAGTTCATGAAATCAAGTGGTTCAGAAGCATTAAAGCTGTTAATGACAGAAAAAACGAATGACTTGAAAACTCACCAGTGGGTCTACCAGTTACTGCGTAATAACCTGTTAAGCGGCCGCATCGAGCCGGGAAAACCCCTGACCATTCGAGGTCTTGCTGAAATCCTTCATGTCAGCCCGATGCCGGTGCGCGAAGCGCTACATCGACTGGCCTGTGAGGGTGCGGTTGAGGTCAAGAACAACCGCAGGGTAATCGTGCCGTCAATGACCGCAGAGAAATTCAGTGAACTTTGCGAACTTCGCATTCTGCTCGAAACCCATGCTGCGGAAGGTGCATTACCCTATATAAATGAAAAAGATATCGCAACTCTGGAGCAGATTGATGCAAAGATCGACGACGCCGTCGAGCGTGACCAGGTCGATAACATCAGCCTCTACAACCAGGAGTTTCATCGCTATCTGTACTCTGCCAACCCATTCCAGATTTCGGTCCCGTTAATCGAAAGCCTGTGGCTGCAGCTCGGACCGTTTTCACGAATCGCAATCAGCAAACTGGAAAAAGTCTACCTGGTCGACCGTCATGTCGAGGCCATCGATGCGTTGAAGCAACGTAATCTGTTTGGCTTACGCCGCGCGATCGAAGCGGATATTCGCGACGGGATAGCATCGATAAATACAGTTGCAGGCATTCATGATTATTTCAGGGGAGTCGCCTGATAATCGTCTCCCGGTAAATTTGTTGATCACTTTAATTTGGCAGAAAGTATTGGCCCAGGGTCTATACGACGCCAAATTCACACGATACTGTGATCACAAAAATCATTAATACGAACAGTTGAATCCATGTCCAATGACGCATAAAGATAGCAACAGACTAAAGCGTGAAATCAGCAAGTTTTTGCAGGCCAACCCCGAGGTAAAGCAGTTTGAGGTACTGGCCACTGATATTTGCGGGCATTTTTTCGGCAAGCGCTACCCGATCGATAAACTGGCGTCATTTGCCCGGGAGGGGCTTGCAATGCCGGCAAGCATGTTTGTCGTGAGTACTCTGGGCGAACCACTGGACGGCCTTTACTATGGCCTCGATGATGGCGACCCGGATGCACATTTTTACCTGGTGCCGGGTAGTCTGTGCCTGAACAACTGGGGTAACAGGCCGCGCGCCCAGGTGCTGGCAACCACCAATAGCGCCGCCGCACCGGCATATTTCGAGCCGCGTCATGTGCTACAGAAAGCGGTCGATGCATTCGCAACCAGAAAATGGCGACCAATGGTCGCCTTCGAACTCGAATTCTACCTGTTCGAAGCCGGGCGTGATGCCAACGACCTGCTGCAGGTCGTACGCAACCCTAAAACCGGTCGACCGGATACCGCGACGGTCTTGTCGAGTACCCGTATCGGCGACTTCGAGGCAGTCATCGATGACATCATTCACGCCTGTCAGACGCAGAACATAGATACCGGGGCAATTTCATCGGAACTCGGGCCTGGTCAGTTCGAGATTAATTTCAATCATCACGATGACGTGCTCAGGGCGGCTGACGAAACCTGTCTATTCAAGCGTACCGTGATTGAAGTTGCCAAACAGCATGGAATGAACGCCAGTTTTATCGCCAAACCGATGCTGGATCATGCCGGCAATGGCTTACACATGCATATCAGCGTAGTCGATAGCAAAGGCAAAAATATTTTTGCCGGCCGCGACAAGGCGCATACGCGACTGCATCATGCGATTGGCGGCCTGCTCACGACGATGCCGGCGGCAATGTCATTCTGGGCGCCAAATACCAATTCCTACCGCCGTTTTCTCGGCGGCACCAGCTGTGCGCCGGTCAGCCTGACCTGGGGCGACGAAAACCGCACCGTTGCATTTCGTATCCCACTCGCCAAGCAGGGTGCGTGGCGGATTGAAAACAGGGTACCCGGCGCTGACGCCAATCCCTACCTGGCGATGGCAGCCACCCTGGCTGGCATGTTACACGGCATCGAGAACAAGCTTGATCCGGGTGATGCGACCACGGCAGCAGTGGACGGTCGTGATGAAAATCTACCCCTGAACATGTCGAAAGCACTGGCAACAACGGTTTCCAGCGAAGCCCTGATCAATACTATGGGTCGCGAGTTTGTCGAGCTATACTGCCGTCACCGCAGCGCCGAAACGGCAGCTTTCGAAAACTACATAAGTCCTCGCGAGTATGACTGGTACCTGTAAATGAGCACTGAAAATTTCATCGACAGCTATTCGATCTACGCCAACATATACAGCTATATGGGCAGGCCGCTGTCCCGCGACCCGAACGATGCCGACGCGTTTGTCATTGGACTACCTTACGACCTGGGCACCAGCGGCCGCTCCGGCACCCGCAGCGGTCCGGGAGGGATTCGCAGCGCCAGCTCCAATCTGCGTTGGGAAGAGAAACGCTGGCCATGGGATTTCAACCTGTTCGAGCGAATTCGGGTAGCGGACTATGGCGACCTGGAGTTCCCGACCGGAAATCACGATGGCCTGTTTGACCAGGTTGAAGACCATTACGGCAAACTGCTCGCGGCGGGTAAAACCATACTCAGCCTGGGCGGTGATCATTTTGTTACACTGCCTCTACTGCGCGCGCATCATAAACAATTCGGCAAGCTCGCGATGATTCATTTCGATGCGCATACCGATACCTATAAAGAAGATGACGCAGTCTACAATCATGGCAGCATGTTTTACCATGCGCCACGCGAAGGCCTGATCGATGCCGACAAAAGCATCCAGATCGGTATACGTACCGAGTACACCGAAAGCCGTCATGAGTATGAAGTGATCAGCGCCGCCGTCGCCAATGACCTGAGCGTCGAAGCCATCGTCGAACGTATCCATCACCGTGTTGGCGACGGTCCCTGCTACCTGACCTTCGACATCGATTGTCTCGATCCGAGCTATGCACCCGGCACCGGCACTCCGGTGGTGGGCGGTTTGACTTCGGATCGCGCGCTTAAAATCATCCGCGGATTACAGGGAATAAACCTGGTCGGTATGGACCTGGTTGAAGTTGCACCCTCTTACGATCATGCCGAGATCACATCACTGGCAGGCGCTACGCTGGGGCTGGAAATGCTCTACGTGCTAGCCGCGAATCGTAAATAGGAAATCTTGCTACTTACCATTTATCGTTCCACTCCCGGTCAGAGCATCGTCAGGCGATACCTTCAAGCCTGCAAATCAGTACGAATCAGTTCGTAGTTGCTTAAAACATTTCAGGCGATCAGGCTCCTGCCTGTTCGAACTGGAATTGTGACCGATGAAAATGAAGCGGCTGGAAATAGATCTCAGACGCAGGCTGAACGGACCCGTGTACCTGGCGTCGGCGCGCGCTCCGCTCGCCGAGCATTTGCTGGATTCCGACGACCGGCAGCGTCTGGCGAGCTTCACCACAACTGATCGCAAAAAACAGTGGCTGCGCGGTCGCAGTGCGTTATCGGCAGTTGCAGCAAAACTCGATATCGAGACTCAACTATCCGCGCTCAACCCACCCTGCCCAGGAATTTCGCTCACCCATAACGATAAAATTTCAATCGCCGCCGGCATCGGCACGGCACAGGGAATCGGCATTGATTTCGAATCCTGGCGACAAATCGAACCAGCCATGCTGCGCTGGTTTTTGACTGAAACCGAACAGGAGCAACTCACGGTACCGTCAAACTTCACCCGGCTGCGCTTGTGGACAGTCAAGCAAGCCCTGTTTAAGGCCAGTGCCGCAAACCATGGATTACTATTGACCGATTTTGAAATTGACGAGGTCGCGGAAATGACCGGTCGAGCACGAAATTACAGCCGTGAAAACAGCGAGCTGCGTTATACCAGTTTCATGTTACGCCAGGGCTTACTCAGTATCGCCATTGAAGACTAGCGAAATATCGAAATAGCAGCGCAAACTTGCGCGCCTCTGCATGGGAAATAACATCGTCGCTACTGTTTTTTGAGAGCTGACTCAATTTCAGGCATTTCGCGCGCAAACAGCGGCGCGTAGATATCCTTTCCTGATTGCAGGTAGCGCGCCGCGGAATGGCCATCGTAAACTGCCGCAGCGATTGTACCGGGCGCATTGCAATCGCCGATTGCGCGCAGTGTTTTAAAGCGATGCTCCTGTTCCAGCAAGGCCTGGTATAACACATCATCCGATTGCCGCGAAGTCACTACGATCAGGGTCTCGAAATCAACCTGCTGTTGGTGGTTATTGCTGTAAATGTTAGCAATCGTTGCCTTATTCCCGACAACCTTCAGCAGTTGATGCGAAACAACTATCTCTACTCCCAGGGCCAGTAACCTTGACTGAATTTTCTCCTGCTCCAGCGTGTATTCGGTCCAGATGGACAGCTTCGACTCCGGGGTTACCAGGCAGACATCATTGCCCTGGTTGCGGCAGCGCTCGGCGATGCTACTACCCATAAAATAGTGATCGTCATCGTAAATCAGCACCCTGCCGCCGATTTCAGCACCGGCAAGTACGTCGTCCGGAGTTAACACCGATACATTTTCGAGACCTTCGATCGGAAAAGCATGCTGCCGACCGGTACCATCACGGCGCCAGTGAGCTCCGGTTGCAATCAATACATGCGGTATTTGCAGTTCTATGATGTCGTTCGCGCTCAAATGATTGCCCAGGTAGATCTCGACGTTGGGGTTTTGCCTGATCTGGTTCTCACGGTAGTCACGTACCCGTGCATAGCTCGCCATTCCCGGCAACTCACTCTCGCGCACGATCCTTCCCCCGAGAACCTCGCCGGCCTCGGCCAGGGTCACCGCGTAACCCCGATTGGCAAGCTGCATGCTGCATTCAAGCCCGGCAGGACCAGCACCTACCACCAGTACCGCGTCGTCGCTAACTGCGGCATCGATTTTTTCCGGGTGCCAGTTTTGCTTCCATTCCTCACCCTGGGTTGGATTTTGGGTACAGCGAATTGGCGCCACCATCATGTCCTGGGCAACGCATATGTTGCAGCCGATGCATTCACGGATGTCCTCGATGCGGCCCTCATCAATCTTGCGCGGTAAAAACGGGTCGGCAATCGAGGGTCGCGCCGCACCGATCAGGTCGAGCACTCCACGCCTGATTTGCGATACCATCGCATCCGCCGAAGTAAACCGCCCTACCCCGACGACCGGTTTACTGGTCAGCGTTTTGACAAACGCGGTGTAAGGCTCCTGGTAACCTTCGTTGGGCTCAAAGCGGGCGGTAGCCGAGTCATTAGCCCAGTCGCTGATATTGACATCCCACAGATCCGGAATCTCGGCCAGCATACCGACAATATCGCGCCCTTCTGATTCAGCCTGCAATCCGTCGGGCCCCATTAATTCATCGGTCGCGAAACGAAACGCAATGGCACATTCGTCACCAACGGCTTCTTTGACATCAGTTAATACTTCTTTTGCGAGTCTGACCCTGTTTTCCAGGCTACCGCCGTACTCGTCACTGCGCTGGTTGTACTGCGGTTTAAAAAAGTGCTGTAACAGGCTCAAATTATGCCCGGCATATACATAGATGATATCGTAACCCGCCTGCCTGGAGCGCTGCGCCGCCTCGACATGCCAGCGCCGCACGTCGGCGATGTCACGTTTGTTCATCGCCCGCGCCTGAATCGGAAAAGTATCGCGTACGGCAATCGCGCTCGGGGCCATCGGTGCAATGCGGCTGTATAAATTCGGCGCATGGCTCGCGTTGTAAGCAAGCTCGATGCCGGCGAGTGCACCATGCTCATGCACCGCATCGGTCATCAAGCGATGCTGCGGGATGTCTCCATCGTCCCAGATTCGACCCTCGATAAAGGGTGTAGCATCCGTACTCGGATGTATTTCAACTTCCTGGGTGCAGACCACGCCCCAGCCGCCCTCGGCTTTGACGCGACGATTCGCGGCCTCGGCGCGCGGGCGCCCATGGCCCAGCACGTTACAGTGCGGCACCTGGAAAAATCGGTTCGGCGCGGTCACCGGGCCAATTTTTACCGGTTCGAATAAAATATCGTACTTTGGATCTCTTGCCATTACACCACTACTCGATCACGTTTAAATTCAACTTCACTGCAGCCCAGTTCGCGCGCCGCCTTGTGCCCGGCATACACCGCGGCGGCGATAATGCCGGGAGCCCGGCAGTCGCCGACGCGTTGCAGCGACAAGCCACCCTGAGCCTCAAATTCATCGCGGCGCGCATCCAGCTCGCACCAGAGTTTATCGTCTGGAGTACGTGCGCTGATCGGCACCAGGTAATCCGCCTGAATTTTCGAATGCCGCTTACTATAAACGCACTCAAGTACTGCTTCACCAGGTTCCCAGGCCACCAGGCCACGGGCCGTAACCATTTCCACGTCAGCTTCGATCAGCGCCTTCATCGTCAGCGAATGCTCCTCAGTGTGATGACTCCATCCAGCCAGCGACGATTGCGGTGTCACCATGGTGACTCTTACACCGGCGGCGCAAAGTTTCAGCGCGATTGCGCTGCCGAGATAATAGTGATCATCGTCATAAATGACCACATGCCCGTCGGGCATAAATCCACTTAAAATCTGCCCAACCCCGATTACAGTGTCCAGCTCGTATCCGCCAAAGGGTTCGTTACTCCAGCGACCCACGCCATCACTGCGCCAGCGTGCCCCGGTTGCGAGAATGACATGCTTGCTGTCGAGATCAAGCACTGAGTCGGTGTCGAGACGATTATCCGGGTAGATCTGCACATTCTCCATGCTTGCCAGTTGCCCCACACGCCAGTCGCGCACGCGTGCGTATTCGGATAATCCAGGTAAGCGCGATTCATGGTTTATACGCCCGCCGAGTTCCTGCCCGGCCTCGGCCAGGATAACCTGGTAACCACGCTGCCCTAACGCACAGGCCGCTTCCAGGCCTGCCGGCCCGGCACCGACGACCAGTACCGATTCATCCGCATGTCGGGATTCGATTCGATCAGGATGCCAGCCGCGGCGCCACTCTTCACCCATGGTAGGATTCTGCGTGCAACGAATCGGCACCGCCAACGAATTGTGTGCATAACAAACATTGCAGCCGATACACTCGCGGATATCTTCCAGGCGCCCCTGGTCTATTTTGCGCGGCAAATATGGGTCCGCAATCGAAGGTCTGGCGGCACCGATGAAATCCTGTGTGCCATTGACGAGCTGGGTCAGCATGGTATCGGGGGAGGTAAACCGCCCTACGCTCACCACTGGCTTACTGGTCATCGATTTAACTTTCGCGACCGCCGCCTGATGCGATGCTTCCTTGACGAAGCGCGAACTGCCCATTTCATAGCGATAATCGCTCACCGTGATATCCCACAGGTCAGGTAACTCGGCAATCTGCTGAAAACATTCGATCAAGCCCTGGGGATCATGATCGAGTTGCATCGGCATCGAATAGCGGACCGCAACCGCGCAACGCCCGACGACGATTTCGCAGACATCTTCGATTACTTCACGCAACAGGCGCACCCGGTTTTTCACTGCGCCGCCATATTCATCGTTACGCTTGTTGAAATATGGATTGAGGAAATTGTGCAGCAGGTATTCATGGTTACCATAGACATAAACGATATCGAAATTGGCCGCCATGGCACGCCTGGCGGCGTTCCTGTGCAGATCACGAAATTCACGGATATCGGTTTTGCTCATGGCCTGGCTTTGTACCGGCACACCCAGGGAGGATGCATTGGGCAAACTCGCCACATCGAGTGCAACTTCACGGCTGTATAGATTGGGCGAGGTATAACCACCGTACCAGAGCTCGACCCCTGCGAGCGAACCCTGCGCATGCACCGCGTCGGTCATCAGTCGCAAATTTTTGACATCATCCTCGTCGCGCAGACTCTCGCTCGGGTAAGGCGAATCATCGGAACTCGCATGAATCGAGCAGTACTCGGTACAGACCACGCCCCAGCCACCCTCGGCCTTGACGCCACGCATAGCCGCCAGCATCTGCGGCCGGTGGTGACCCATACCAGTGCAATGCGGCACCTGGTAAAACCGGTTCGGTGCGGTTACCGGGCCGATTTTCAGGGGTTCGAATAATGGATCGTAACGCGGGTCGCGAGCCATGGACTATCTGACTGCCGTGACTTTACCCTGCGCAAGCATACCCTGGTTTACCTGCTTCATGCTGCCCTCCGCGGGTGCCTCATCAAGCGATACCACCGGTAGAATTTCGCGCAGCCGGTTTTGAAACGAAGCAACGCCCAGCTCCAGGTCAGACAGCATCACACCGTCGAAGGCGCTCGAGCGCATGCCCGCGGCAGCCCATTCGATCAGTTGAATATCTTCGTCGCCGACATCCATGTTGATATCACGATTCAGTTCACGCGCCTTTTGCATTTCGGCACGATCATCCGGCAGGGCGTAGGTCACACCGGCCATGACGCTCTGCTGGTTGCCGATCGGGTAAATCTGGTAAATCTCGATCTGATCGGGAAACAGCGTCAGCACAAAACCGGGGAACAGACCCCAGTAAATCCACAGCTGCCGATGCGATTCGGGCAGGTAGCTTTCTGCGGGTAATGCCGCAACATAGTCACGATTTCGCTCGAGGCGATGCTTGCGTTGATTGATAACGCCAAAGGCGCGGCTCAGGCCACCTTCAAGCGGCTGATCGGTATAGGTAGCGCCAACCAGGTCAAACAACTCCGGGTGGCCGATCGGCACATGATAACCCTCGTTGTCGATATCGAGCACCGCTTTCCAGTCGAGATCGAACTGGTACTGGTAAGGATCATCGAGTGGTTGCATGTCCTCGATGCGGTAAAGACCAATCTCTTCGGCCGCCTCCGCAAACAGCTCTGCGATGGAGGCACCGTTGCCGCCGAAACGTATGAATATCATGCCGTGCCAGACTTCGCAGTCGAGGGATTTGAGGCCGAACTGCTGCCTGTCGATTGGCGGAAAACTATCCGCCTTTGGAATATTCTTTAGCGTGCCATCCAGGTTGTAAGACCAGCCATGGAATGGACAGATGAAGGCCTTGCCGCAATGCCCCTTGTCTTCACCAACAACCCTTGAAGCGCGATGACGACACACATTATGAAACGCGCGCACCCGCCCGTCCTGATCGCGGACGACCACGGCACGCTCGTCCGCCATCTCGAAGCACTGATAGTCTCCCGGATTCGGTATATCCGAGACATGACCGACAAACCGCCAGCTACGCAAGAACAACTGCTCCATTTCCAGTTGCGTCAATTCATCGCTGTTATAGGTCCACGCCGGCAGGCCTTTACGACTTGCCGGATCCCGGTAAATTTCCTGTGCTGATAAAAATTTCATCGCCAAACCTCTTTCATGCCCGTCTGTTGCAAATCGACTCGCCAGTAATCGCTACTTCACTTATGCCGCCGGCGATGGGTGGTGCTGGCTTGCCCCTGCAGGTTCCGATTCCAGGGACTCGATCTCAGCCATGGCCATTTCAATCCCTTTACGCAAAATCGAAACCATTTCGTCGATTTGCGCTTTGGTGATAGTCAACGGCGGTGACATGACGCACATATTAATGATCGGGCGTACGATCAGCCCCAGTTGCTGGCAATGCTTGTCGATCAGGTTGCCGATCTCGTAGTCCATGGCGAGATCGTTACTGCCCTGCTTCAGTTCACACTCGACGCAAGCCATCAAGCCTTTACCACGTACATCGCTGACAATCGGCAGATCACGCAGGGTTTGCATCTGCTGCTGCATATACGGCCCCACTTCCCGGGCGTGTTCACACAGGATTTCACGCTGCATGATTTCCAGGTTCTTGATGCCGGCGGCGGCCGAGACCGGATGTCCCGAGTAGGTAAAACCATTCGAGAATACCGCCGAATCGCCACCTTTGGCCTTGACCTCCTGAATCAATCGATCAGATACCAGGAACGCACCCATCGGGATATAGCCCGAGGTCAAACCTTTCGCGGTCGTAATGATGTCGGGCACAATGCCAAACACGTCTTCCGACGCGAAGCAGTGGCCGAGCCGACCGAAAGCGGTGACGACCTCGTCCGACAGATAGAGCATATCGTTTTTACGACATACTTCGAGACAACGCTGATGATAACCCTCGGGCGGCACGATAACGCCACCCGACGCGAGAATCGGCTCGGCAACGAATACCGCACAGTTGTCCGCGCCTACCTCGGCAATCATATTCTCGAGATTCGCCACGCAGGCATCGAGAAAGTCGGCATCAGACTGATCCGCAGGCTTGTATAGCGGATGCGGTGCTTCGATGTGATGCACCAGGCCAATTTCCATATCGAGGTTGTTCTTGTCGCGCTCCTTGCCGGAAACGTTGCCGCCGAGATAGGTGCTGCCGTGATAACCCCGCTTCTGCGCGATAATCTTTTTCTTGTTCGGTTTGCCACGCACGTTGTTATAGAACTGCACAAAGCGCAATGCCGAATCGACCGCGGTCGAGCCACCGGTGGTAAAGAAAACATGATTCAGATCACCGGGTGACTGCTCGGCAATCATCGCCGCGAACTCCGCCGCGGGACCGGTGGTCATTGACCACGGGGAAACATAGGTCAATCCCATTATCTGGTCGTAAACTGCCTGCGCCATTTCCTGCCGACCGTGACCGATGTTGACACACCACATACCGGCCGGCGCATCGAGCAGACGATTACCCTCGCTATCGTAAACATATACACCGTCACCCTTGTTCAACAGGGTGCGCTGATGATTGCCAATTTTGGCGATATCGTCCCAGGGATGAATGAATAAATTGTCGTTTTGCTTGAGTTCTGCTGCTGTGCTCATGGTCGGCCTCCCCGAATCCATAGGTTACAAGTCGGATAATTATATTTAATTTTTATGTTTTTGCAATATATTTCAATAATATAGAGATTTTAATTGACCATTTACTCAGTAATTTGTAAAGTTATCTGCATTCAAATCAATGGTCATCAATTTTGCCGACACCTGTTACCGAAAAGAATTTCTCCGGTCGCAACCGTAAAAGCCAGAGCAAATTTCGCAAGCAGCAATTGATCGATGCAACCATGGATTGCATCGACAAGCTCGGGCTCTCGCAAACCACGCTCGCACGCATTGCCGAACGCGCCGGCCTGTCCCAGGGGAACGTCGTGTTCCATTTCCAGACTAAAGAGGCCTTGCTCGATCAAACTTTGCGCGATCTCGATGACGAATATTTTTCCAACTGGCAATCGGCGCTGGACGCTGCCGAGGCGGATCCACTCTCTCAACTATGCGCACTGATCAAGGCATCGTTTGCACCCCAGATCTGCAACCGTAAAAAAATCAGCGTCTGGTTTGCATTTTGGGGTGAGTCTCGCTCGCGCCCCAAATATATGCGCGTCTGCGGCGCCAACGACAAGGCATTTTCCGACAAGCTGCTGTCGCTATGCACGGCTGTCGAAGCACGCTACGGCGCTCGCCTGAGTGCAAAAACTGCGGCACTGAGCATCGAGGGCATGATCAACGGACTGTGGCAAAACTTTTTAATCGGGCCGCCCGGGTTCAAGCGCGACCAGGCAATCCAGGCGGTATTCGAATTGCTCGACACGATCTACCCGGATTCGAGGGAGGGTTTAACCAACAGATAATGTGATCACAAAAGTTTTATTTTTTATGTTAACATCCGCTCAAACTATTGATGTGACAGGCTATTCGTCATTATGATAAGGTCATCGCGTTACGAGTAGGTTTAAGTTCCGGTTACTAATACGTTGTTAAGCCAGCGTACAGTCTGGAAACACAATAATAAGTTTAGCATTCAAAACTAGTATGAAATTCCGAGGAGGAATAATGAACAAAGACACTGCTATTAAATCCACGCTGGTCGGACTGACCGCGGCTTCATTGATAACCGCGGCGAGCGTCGCATCGGCAGGCGGTAAACTCAACGTCAGTAACTGGGCCGAGTACATGGCGGAAGATACCATCGCCAACTTCGCCAAGGAATACGACGTCGAAGTCACCTTCACCCCGTACGAATCGGTCGAAGCGATTGATTCAAAACTGCTCGCGGGCAGCTCGGGTTACGACGTGGTTTCCCACGCGGCTTCCCAGGCAGCGCGTCTGATGAAGGGCGGCATACTGCACAAAATCGATAAGACCCAGCTACCAAACCTCAAAAATATGAGTGCCGACGTCATGGTTCAGATTGGGGAGAAATGGGACCCGGGTCATAACTATTTCGTACCGTACATGTGGGGCACCCACGGTGTGACCTATAATAAGGAACTGGTGTTACAAACCTACCCGGACGCACCGATCGGTGATATCAGCATGATCTTCGATCCCAAACACATGAAAGAATTGTCCAAGTGCGGCGTTGCTTTCCTGGATTCACCGACCGACGTTATCCCGATGGCGCTCGCCTATCTTAAAATGCAGCCAGACTCAACCAACAAGGCAGATTACGAGAAAGTTGAAGCCATGCTGAAAAAGGTTCGCCCGTATATCAAGACCTTTGACAACTATGCCTATCAGCGTATGCCCGAAAAAGAGTTTTGCGTCGCGGTTACCTGGGGACCTGATGGATTACTCGCGATGTCTGGCGCCGAAGAAGCGGATACCGGAGTTGTACTCGATTTCTTCCTGCCGGCCGTCTCAAACTTCTGGGTTGACGGCTGGGTTATCCCGGGCGACGCGAAGAATCTTAAGAACGCGCATCTATTCATGAATTACACGATGCGCCCAGACGTTGCGGCGAACGATACTAACTACACCTGGTATGCAACGGCCAACCGGGAAGCCATCCCGCTGATCGACCCGGCGGTTACCGGCAGCCCAGCTGCTTTCCCGACCCCCGGACAAGTCGCGACCATGTACACGCTCAGTCCACTGCCATCCAAGGTAGAGCGCATACGCACCCGGACCTGGACCAACTTCAAGGCCGGTAACTAGTAAAGCCGATACCGGGGTGAGCCATCACCCCGGTTTTTTTTGGACGACATATGACGGGGGGACCATGTCCCAGTCGGCAGACTATAACGACCGCCCCTGGCTCGACCCTGACGCCGAACCCTTTATCAAGGTACAAAGTGTCAGCAAGCATTTTGGCGACTTCACCGCGGTCGATAGCGTCGACCTTGAAATTTATAAAGGAGAATTGTTTTGCCTGCTCGGTGGCTCCGGTTGCGGCAAGACCACGCTGCTGCGCATGCTCGCCGGATTCGAAACGCCTTCCTCGGGTTCGATTGTAATCGACGGCGTCAACATGACCGATGTGCCGCCCTACGAACGCCCGGTTAACATGATGTTCCAGTCCTACGCACTATTTCCGCATATGAGCGTGGAAAGTAATGTTGGCTATGGATTAAGACGCGACGGCATCGCGAAGAGTGAGATTGACCAACGTGTCGAGGATATGCTGGCGATGGTCGAGTTGACCCAGTTTCGCAAGCGTAAACCGCACCAGTTATCGGGCGGACAGAAACAGCGCGTCGCACTGGCGCGTGCGCTGATCAAGCAACCCAAGATGCTGCTGCTCGATGAACCACTGGCTGCACTCGACAAGCGCCTGCGGGTGCAGACCCAGTACGAGTTGATGAATATCCAGGAAAAACTCGGCGTTACCTTCGTCGTCGTTACCCACGACCAGGAAGAAGCGATGACCCTGTCGACCCGTATCGCGGTGATGGATGTCGGGCGCTTTCAGCAAATCGGTACCCCGACCGAAATTTACGAGTTTCCCAGTTCGCGACTGGTTGCCACATTTATCGGTAACGCCAACATGTTCGAGGGTCGTGTCATTGAAAACGGTACCGATCACGTTATCGTCGAGAGCAAGGATCCAGCCTGTAACTTTTATATCGACCACGGCATGTCGATTGTCGAAGGCAGTAAAGTCTGGGTGGCACTGCGCCCGGAGAAAATAAAAATTACCAAACAATCCGAAACTGACAGCAACACCAACAGCATCAAGGGGATGGTAAGCGATATCGGTTACCTCGGTGGAACTTCGA
Organism: Gammaproteobacteria bacterium; assembly: GCA_049666745.1. Lineage (GTDB taxonomy): Bacteria > Pseudomonadota > Gammaproteobacteria. The sequence goes on along the minus strand of JBATHL010000347.1, from coordinate 468 downwards.
CCTATCGTGTTCTCATCGGCGACGGACGCATCGTGGAAATTACATCGCCTAATCTGAATCGCCCCAAGGACGGCAATCCGCCCATCGACTGGGATGAAGAAGTCTACCTGAGCTGGGAGCCATCCAGTTCAGTGGTATTAACTAAATGAACGAATCAGCAGAAAGCTCGGCGCAAAATCGATTACTGCAGCGCATGAGCCATCTGCTGCAACGCAACTGGCGCTCACTGGTGCTGTTTATCCCTTTTTTCTGGCTGCTGCTGTTCTTCCTGGCGCCCTTTTTCATCGTGCTCAAAATCAGTCTCGCCGAATCCATTATCGCCAGTCCGCCATTCACGCCGATGATCGAATGGGTCGACGAAGGCATCATGCATATCAAGGTCGTAATTGATAACTACGCCTACCTCTGGGAAGACGATTTATACGCCAAGACCTACCTGAACTCGCTCAAGATTTCGTCAATCTCGAC
>JBATHL010000346.1:0-4859 GCA_049666745.1 Gammaproteobacteria bacterium | reverse complement strand
GTCCTCAACAACCAGAATGTCCATCTCGATCCTGTTTTCGAAACATTGAAAGCACCCTATAAATGCTTTGTCACAGTTTCATGACAATATTATCGGTCGAGCGTTTTACTGTCATTTACGTTGCTCCTCACGAATGGCCGGTAAGTATAATCAGCGGGCCCTTCTTGATCTGTGTCAACATGGAGAAAGCTCGAACAGCTTCTAATACACCAGAAGCGCTGAATCTTACACCACGACCATGACCATGCAATGACAATAAACTGAATTCAGCCGGTATTGAAAGCAATTTTTATCACCAGGCTTCGCAAATTAAAGAATTAGTTTCATGCTAAAAAGAATAATTACTCCCTTACTGTTTCTGCTGTTCGCCTGGTTCATCGTTTCCAATAATGATGCCAAGACGATCATCGCCGGTATTGCCATCTTTTTGATCGGCATGCATTTCATGGAAGATGGATTCAAACTGTTTAGCGGCGGGACGCTGGAGATCGTGCTTGAGAGATTTACCAGTACCACACCCAGGGCAATTGGTACCGGATTCCTGGCGACCGCGGTAGTGCAGAGTTCTTCGCTGGTTTCCGTCATTATAATATCTTTCCTTTCGGCAGAGCTGATCGGTCTGACGCAGGCGGTCGGGGTTGTGTTTGGCTCCAATATCGGCACCACCGCAACCGCATGGCTGGTGTCGTCTTTCGGCTTGAAAATTAAAATTGCGCATTACGCCTTACCCATGTTGATTTTCGGCGTAATGATGCAGTTCTCGAAGCATAATTCTTACAGAGGGTTGGGTAGCGTTTTAATCGGGCTGGGATTTATTTTCCTGGGTATCGCCTACATGAAGGAGGGCTTCGAAACCCTCAAACAAGGGCTGGACCTGGCTGAATATGCCATGGCGGGATACCTGGGAGTCTTCGTTTATATTTTTTTTGGAGCGGTTGCTACCGTCGTCATCCAATCCAGCAGCGCCACCATGGCTATCATCATTACTGCGCTGGCGACTGGCCAAATTGATTACGTCAACGCGCTCGCGCTTGCAATCGGTGCCAATATCGGCACCACGGTAACGGCTGCACTGGGAGCCCTGGCATCAAACAAGAATGGTAAACGCCTGGCGGTTGCACATTTTATTTTTAATGTAATAACGGGCGCTGTTGCGGTCATCTTGATTTACCAGTTAAAAGATCTGGTCGATCTGCTGGCACCGATGTTGTCGATATCGGATACCGACGATGCCATGAAACTGTCGCTGTTCCATACAATTTTCAATGTCCTCGGGGTGCTCATCGTTGCACCCTTTGTCAAGACACTGGTTCGATATTTGGAGACCTTGTTCAGTGAAAAAGAGAAAGCCCGTGGGCAGGCGAAATACCTGACTTACGAAGTCATGGAAATCCCCGCGACTGCACTGGCAGCGATGAGAAAGGAAATCATCCATCTTTACGATAAGTCGGTGGAAGCGATTGTCCACGCATTAAACCTGCATCGTACTCAAATTTATTCCGAGATCGAAATCGATGCAGTCATTGAGAAATCCAGGACTCCTATTCAAATTAATGTCGATAAAATATATCAGGAGGATATCAAGAGCCTGTACGGTGAGATCATACGCTATGCCTCCATTTCGCAAACGCATTTGGATCAGGCCGGTAATAATCAGATGTATGAGCTAAAATTAACTGCCAGGTATATTATCGAAATGGTGAAAGATGTCAGGGAGTTGCAAAAAAACCTGAATTACTATGCTAAAAGTCATAATACGGTGATAGTCGATCAATACAATGAATTGCGCGCCCAATTGATTACTGTGTTACGGAAGATACAGGAGGTTAGAGACTACGAGGGTGATGAGGAGGAAATAATGACCCAGATCGAGGTGCAAAAACAGTCGTCGAAAGAGAATGAAATCAGGATGAATCAAGTGGTCGATTCCCTGATCAGGGAAAACAAAATTGATTCGAATTCTGCATCCTCATTGATTAACGACATTGGTTTTACCCATAGTATTACTAAAAAATTACTCAAGTCGGCGGTTACCCTGTGGGTTAAGGAAGCTGAAATCAAAGTGCTGGGAGACGAATATGGGTATCAATAAATTATGGCATAAGCTTGATGATTTTCTGGATCTGTCGAAACAGAAGCAGGAAAAGAAACATAATAAACTCTTAGATATCATTACCAAGCTCGAGGCTAAGAAACTTGAACTCGAACAGAAAGTGATTGACGAAAGTAAAATCGACGATACCAGTGATAAATATCTGGAATTGTCGAAGAAACTGAATGTTGTATCCAATCTCATCAGGAAAGCCAAAAAGCATGACATCGGCAGTTAAGGAGAAACTGCCAGCCTGTCCCACTACAACCGCACTTGGCCTGTCGATAATTAAAGCAAGGTAATCTGGTGTTTCTCGATCGCAATTCGACGCTGCTTGTACAGCTGTCCGAGCGCCTTTTTGTAACTCGCCTTACTAACTCCGAAAGCTCGGTAAATATCGTCGGGTGGACTCTTGTCGGTGAGCGTGGATATACCATCGTTCTGCCGCAGATGCTCGATAATAGTGTCGCTCAGATTGTCCCGGGTTAGCTCAGATGGCAGCTGCAGCATTAAATCGATTTTGCCATCGACGCGTACCTGGCGGATAAATCCCTTAAGCTGTTCACCAAAGTGCAAAGGCTGAAAAGTTTCGCCTGAAAACAGCTGCCCTAAATGGGTGCCGTTGACAACCGCCTTGAAACCCAGATCGCTTTGACCATAAATCAGTAAGTCGACCTCCTGCTGTGGCTTGAAACCACTGACGTCGATGGAGAGGTGTTGTTCCAGTTTGGTCGATGCCGCGATACGCTGGGTTTCCTCGTCGACGAATAAATAAACCGTGTAGGAATATCCCTGCTGCATCGGCTTTTGCTGCTCGCTGTGAGGAACCAGCAAGTCTTTTGGCAGCCCCCAGTCGAGGAAGGCGCCAAACCTGCTGGTGCTGATAACCTTCAGGTAAGCGCATTCACCCACCTGTGCTTTAGGTTTCAGGGTGGTTGCAATGACACGGTCTTCCGAGTCGTTGTAAAGAAACACTTCGACCTCGTCACCGATTCGCATCGACTCCGGCGCATATTTGCGCGGCAGCAGGATATCGCCGTACTGGTCGCCATCGAGGAAGACGCCGATGTCGGCACGTTTGATAATGCGCAGCTTGTTGTAGTGTCCGAGGAAGGCCATGCGCGGATTGTACGGACAGAAGCGCCAAAGGGCACGTCATTACCGTTTTTACAAACTGCTGCTCGGAGGTAAGTCAAAAAAATCAACACTGCCCCGGTTTCCCCTCACAGTGGGTGGCTACCTCGCGAGTAAGTCCGCAAAAGTCGCTCCCAAACGGCAGAAAACGCCGTTTGGTCCATCCATGGAATCGCTTGGAGCGCGTCGTCCCTGCCGCGCTACACTTTTGCAGACTTACTCCCGAGGTAGCCTTAGCACGTCATCAGTGAATCCGTGATCAGTAGTTTATTCCTGACAGTAGTGCGCGAAATCGGGAGTAACTGCAGAGTCGGTAACCGGTTGGGTTGGAGCGGCGGGTGTCGGTGACGAGGCTAGATTGCGCCGAGGTGGGCTTCGATCGCCTGGATTTCGTTGCGAGAGCGTTTCAGGAACTCGATAATTTGCTTAACGTCCAGATCACCCATGCCGAGCTTGGCGAAAGCGGGCAGGGAAGGCACGGGCGGCAGACCTTTCATTTCCTCGGTGCCGATGTAGGCGTGATACTGGGCGATCAAGACCAGGTCGCAGAGGTCCGGTTTATCAGCGGGATTGCGAAACCAGTCCTCGCATTCCTCGCCGGCAGTAACAAACTCAGGTCCGAAATTCCATTGATTCAACAGCATCCCCGTTATCTGGGGGCGAAGTTTCTTGACTGCTTTCAATAATAGCTCTGGATTGCCAATCAGCTCTTCGTTTTCCTGGGCGTACTGCAAAATTGCCACTTCGCCGAGATCGTGAATCAATCCGGCTAACTGGGCCTGTTCAAGATCAAAGCTCTTCAGATGATTCGCCATCAAACGGCACAGGCAGGCGACATGCTGGCTGTGCTTCCACAGCTTCTGCATGTGTGCTTTCATAGCCGAAGTTTTTCCCTGAAACAGTTCCTTGACTGCATAGGTCATCACCTGTTTGCGCGTGGTTTCAAGGCCGAGGCGTACAACTGCCTGCTGTAATGATTCGATCGATGTCTTGCCTCCGTAGAGTGCGCTGTTGGAGATCATGATCAGTTTGGCGGTAATCGCGGGATCGGCCTGGATGATGGTGCAAATCGATTCTGCGTTGACGGCATCGTCGGCAAAGGCCTGCTGGATACGTTGTGCGACGCTGGGCAGGCTGGGTAACTTCAGATTGCCCGATACGAGATCCTGAAACAATTGAATCGTCAGCGCATTTTCTTCATCGCTTTGCTCGATTTCAACTACGTCCATTTCGACATCGTTATTTTCGAGCCGTTGCGCAAACTCGGTCAGTTGATTGGCGTAAATCTTTAAATAGGTGACCGGCTCGGTGGCAACCACCTGGTACATGCTGGGGCGAATTTGGGCAATCGGGAATAGTTCGCTTGCGGCGCTGCTTTCGAATCGGGTTACATTTTCATCCTGGGAAGTTGCGTCAAGTGTGCCCGCGAGAAGATACAGGCTGAAGCTTTCGCTACAACCGCGCTCGATCAGGCAGCTGTTTTTGCTGGCATACTGCAGCTCCAGTTTGCCGGCCAGACTCGTCAGCTGGGCGTCGTCAAACTGGCTCAAACTTCTGATGCGCTTTAGATCCGTTATTTCGGGATGGCTATCGCCTTCCATCACTCTACCCTTAATTAAGCCTTATTGAATTC
>JBATHL010000345.1:0-12033 GCA_049666745.1 Gammaproteobacteria bacterium | reverse complement strand
TCCTTCTCGATTTGTGCCCAGTTGACATCCAGCTCGGGAATAATGCCCTTATCAAACCGCTGCTGAATGATATAGAGACTGTCCGTGCGTGACTTGAGCGTGTTCTCGGAAATGATCAGGCGCCGTTGAAAATCCAGCAGCTGTGTATAGCTGGAAACCACTTCGGAAACCAGGGTCAACTGGACTGTCTTTAACGCGTATTCCGAGGCAATCAATTCTGCCCGCGCCGCTTCAGTAGCACGACTGAATTTTCCCCAGAAGTCGATTTCCCAGCTCAAGGGTGCGGTAATGTATGAACTGGTATCCGTATTCGGTTGTTTCCCGGTGCCGGTGAAGTTACCCCGGTTTATACCACCATCGAGATCCAGTCGCGGGTATTGATCCGGCTCGGTAAAGCCGAGCGTCGCCCTCGCCTGTGCGATTCGACTGACTGCAATGCGGATGTCACGATTTCTTTCGAGCGCCATCGCCACCAGGGAAGCGAGGTAAGGGTCATCAAATAACTTCCACCATTGCAGGTCGTCAGCCGCCTCGACCTGCTGCACCTGGGTTCGATATGATTCGGGGGTTACTACTATCGGCTCCTCAAAGTCCGGCCCCAGCCGCGTACAGCCCGACACCAGTAAGGACAGCAGAATGAAAGGCACCCAACTATTGGTTTTCAGCATCCTGGTACCCATTAATCGCCTGTACCGGTCGACTTCATCTGCGCCTCGCGTTTTTTCTCATAGCCGGCAATTTTACCGATGAAAATAAACAACATCGGGTAGTAAAGCACGCCGAGGACGGTCGCCACCGACATTCCGCCCAACAAGGCCACGCCCATGACAACCCGCGCTTCGGCACCTGCGCCCGTGGCCAACACCAGCGGCAACACGCCGAGAATGAACGAGAATGCCGTCATCAGTATCGGTCGGAAACGTAACTCGGCCGCCTTCATGGCAGCATCGTACAACGACAGACCCTTGTTAAACTCGATATTGGCAAACTCTACGATCAGAATGGCATTTTTAGCGGCCATTCCGATCAGCATCACCAGCGCGATCTGCCCGAACACGTTCATCTCGTAACTTTCACTGGTCATACGGGCCAGGTAAAGTGCCACTATGGCCCCAAAAATGGCAAACGGGGTACCCAGCAAAATACTGAACGGCAAGGACCAGCTTTCGTACTGCGCCGCGAGGATCAGAAAAACAAATAACAGCGAGAAAACAAGCACGACCCCCGCCGAGCCCTGCGATTTTTTCTCCTGGAACGACATGTTACTCCAGGCGTAACTGATATTTCCGGGTAACGTCTCGCGGGCTACCGCTTCGAGCGCAGTCAACGCCTGTGCCGAGGTATAACCCGGTGCCGGGCCGCCGGTGAGTTCGACCGAGCGGAACAGGTTGAAGCGGTTGGTGAAGTCCGGTCCGGCGATATCCTTGATCTCGACGAAGGCGCTTAGCGGCACCTGTTCACCGTCGCCATTTGCAACGAAGAACAGCCCGACCTTGTCTTCACTGATCCGGTACTCGGGTTCCGCCTGGATGTAAGCCTTGTAGAGTCTTCCGAAGCGGTTGAAGTCATTGACGTAAGTCCCCCCCAGGAAAGCGCCCACGGTGGTGTAAACATCGTCTAGTTCGATTCCGGCTTTGAGCAGCTTGTCACGATTGATTTCCATGTAGCGTTGCGGGACGTTGGCGCGGAAGGTAGTGAACACACCCCCGATTTCCGGGCGTTGGCGGGCCGCTTCCATGAAACGGGTTGCCTGCTCGGCCAGGTATTGCGGGGTACTACCACCACGATCCTGGATCATCATGGTGAAGCCGGAACCACTGCCCAGGCCGGGGATCGGCGGTGGCGCGAATGCAAACACCTGTGCCTCATTGATCTCCTTGGAAAATTCGCGGTTCAATGCGGCCGCTACCTGGTTAGCCGTTTTTTCTCTTTCACCCCAGTCGCGCAGGCCAATGAAAATAAATCCGGAATTGGAAGCGTTACTATTGGAAATCAGGCTAAAGCCCGTAATATTGGTGATGTACTGGGCCTCGCTATGCCTGCCGATAATTTCCTCCACCTTTTTGGCTACCGCGTCAGATCGTTGCAGCGAGGCGGCGTCGGGCAACTGTATGTTTACCAGCAGGTAACCCATATCTTCGCTGGGCATGAAGCCGCCGGGCAACAATTTCTGGAAGATGCCTATGCTACCCGTCAGTATCAGCATAAATACCAGGCCTATGGCGATTTTTCGGGCGACAACCCGGGTAAAGCTGGTGTAACCCGCGGTCGTTTTATCGAACACCTTGTTGAAACCCTTGAAAAACAGCCCCAGCGGTCCACCCACCGGTTCCTGCTTACGCAACAACAAGCCGCACAGCGCCGGACTCAGACTCAACGCGTTGATCGAGGAAAATATCACCGATACCACGATGGTAATGGCGAACTGCTGGTAGAGGCTGCCGGTAATCCCTTCCATCACGGCCACCGGGATAAATACCGCGACCAGCACCAGCGTGGTCGCGATAATCGGCGCCGTCACTTCCTTCATCGCAGCTCGCGTCGCGTCTTTTGGTGACATGCCTTTTTCAATATTCACCTGCACCGCCTCTACTACGACAATGGCGTCGTCGACGACGATGCCGATGGCCAGCACCAGGCCGAGCAGGGAAAGCACGTTGACGGTAAATCCGATCAGGGGAAAGGCAATGAAAGCACCGAGCAGCGAAACGGGTATGGCAATGGTCGGGATCAGCGCCGCACGCCAGTCCTGGATAAATATATAGACCACCAGGATGACCAGTATCAACGCGATAATCAGCGTTTCGATAATTTCATCGATACCCGCCGTAATCGCGAGCGTGGTGTCGAGCGAAATATCGTAACGCATACTTTTGGGAAAGGCCTCAGACAGTTCCGCCATCGTGGCTTTCACCGATTTGGCGAGTTCAACCGCATTCGAGCCCGGGGCCTGGTACAACGCAATGATTACGCCCTCCTTGCCATCGAGTCGCGTAATAAGATCGTAGTTTTCCACGCCCAGCTCGACCCGCGCGATATGCTTCACTTTCACCTGGGAACCATCCGGCGTAGTACGGACGACGATTTCACCGAACTGCTCCTCGTCCTGCAGCCGATCGGGAAGGCGCACCGTGTAGGTGAATTCATTACCGGGAGGCGCCGGTTCCGCGCCGAATTTACCGCCCGGCACAACCACGCTCTGGCTACTGATGGCATCGACAATTTCCGGCACCGATATACCCAGGTGGGCGAGGCGATCCGGCTTTATCCAGACGCGCATCGAATAGTCGCTGGCGCCGAAGGCTTTCACTCGCCCGATGCCCTTGATGCGAGCGAGCCTGTCCTGGATATTAATCAGTGAATAGTTACCCAGGAAATTCTGATCGAAGCGTGGATCCTCTGCCGTCAACGATACCAGCATGAGGATGTTGGGCAGTGTTTTTTCGGTGGTTACGCCGAGGCGGGTAACTTCCGAAGGAAGCGTGGCGCTGGCGGCAGCGACACGGTTCTGGGTAAATACCGTATTGAGGTCCGGGTCGGTACCCGGCTCGAAGGAAACCTGGATCGTCATGGTGCCATCGTTGGCGTTCACCGATTTCATGTAGATCATGTTGTCGACGCCATTGATTTCCTGCTCCAGCGGCGTCGCCACCGATTGTTCGACACTGACCGCGTTGGCGCCGGTGTAAGTAGCCCGGACCTCGACAATCGGGGGGGTAATATCGGGATACTGTTCGGTGGGCAGGCCACTGAGAAAAACCAGACCCAGTACGACCATGAAAATCGCCATCACCATGGCGACGATGGGCCTTCTGACGAAAAAATCACCCATGGCGGATTATTTCTTATCCTGTCCTGTCGGCTCGATATCTACAATGGTAGCCCTGACGGTGACGCCGTCCTTGACTTTCTGCAGACCCTCATACACCACTTTCTCACCAGCTTGCAAACCCTCGGTTATCATCCATGAGGATCCAACCTTGTTGCCGACCTCTATGCTCCGGGTTTGAATCGTGTCATTCGAGTCCACCACGAACACATTGTGCAGTCCCTGAATTTCCATCACGCTGCGCTGGGGAATCATGATAGCGTCTTTTACTATCCGCAGCTGGAACCGTACCTTGGTGAAAAGCCCGGGGCGCAGTAGTTGCTCAGGATTGGGGAATGTGGCCTGTACCAGCATGGCACCGGTTGTTGTGTTGACTTCGCGGTCGACGAAGTCGAGCCTGCCCTTGTGGCCATAAACAGAGCCATCGACGAGGATTAATTCAAACTTGTCGTCCTCGTCGCCGGCTTGCTCCGCCGGGTCGTTTTTGGCCTTGAACCGGGTAAACTCCAGGTACTGCGTTTCGGTGATAAAGAAAGTAACCAGGATAGTATCGACCTGGGATACGGTATTTAAAATCACCGGGCTTGGCTCCTTACCGACGAAATCACCGACCTTGGCCTCGGTTTTACCGATGATACCGTCGATCGGCGAATAGATTTTGGTGTAGCTCAACTCGATTTCAGCGGCTCGCAGGTTGGCCCTGGCTGCTTCCAGGGAAGACAGTGACGCATCATAAGCCGCCTGGGCGGCGTCAAGGTCACTTTTGCTGACCGCATTAATCTTGGCAAGCGGTACGTAACGATCCAGATCGCCCTTGTTTTTGGCCAGGTTGGTTTTAACTTCGGCAACGCTGCTCATCCGGGTAGCGACCTTTTCTTCAAAAGGCTGGCTTTCCAGCGTGTACAGCAAATCCCCTTTTTTGACGACGGATCCTTCCTGGAAATGCAGGCCTTCGAGAAATCCTTCCACGCGTGCGCGGATAGTGATGTCCTTCACGCCAAATGTCTCGCCAACGAACTCCAGAAAAAGCGGAACGTCTTCGACCGTGGTCTCCACCACGGAAACTTCTGGCGGCGGGGCTTTGGGTGCCTCTTTTTTCTGCTCGCCGCAGGCAAACAATACCAAAGAGAAGCAAGTCGTCAAAACGACGGTTCTAAGTTTCATAGTGCCTTCCTGGCAAAGTGGACGGATTTTCCAATGTTAAATTTCCCAGGCATGGGTCGAAAGAAAATGTGACAGTTTCTTATTCGGATGGGGTTGCACCGGCTACACGTTGTTGAACGATTCGAGTTTAATGGGGTTCGAAGCGTTGTCAACGCTTAACGGGCAGGCGATTCCAGATTCCGCGCAGATTCCGGGGACCGTATACCTATTAAAAGGTTGGTTGCTGCCTTACTGTCAGATCTTCCCTGTTCGCAGTTAGGCTTGTCAATAATCACGCAGGCAAGTAATAATCGAGGAATGGCGGTAGCAAAAGAATGAACCAATCGATGTGGATGACGCTGGCTTATACCGGCGCAGGCATCATCTGGCTGGCGGTTATTGTGCGGGTTATTCTACGACCCCATCGAGAACCGGCATCGCGGGCCGCCTGGATCATGCTGGTTTTAGGCCTGCCCGTTGTCGGTATCCTGGCCTATATCCTGTTGGGCGAGACCAGTATCGGCCGCCGCCGAATAGCCCGATCACGCAAGGTGCTGGCCCATTTGCCACCGATGGCCTCCGCCAGGTCCGGGCACGAGGCGGATCTCAAAGCGGAATTCCCCGCACGCTTCGCACCGCTATTCCGTTTGGGCGAGACGATCAACGGGTTCGCACCGGTCGGCGGAAATAAAGGCCAACTGATGGCGGACTCCAACGCCGCGATCGACAACATGGTGGCCGACATGGACGCGGCCCGTGATCACATCCACCTGATTTTCTATATCTGGCTGGCGGACAACAATGGCCTCAAGGTCGTCGCGGCACTCAAACGCGCAGCGTCCCGCGGAGTAGTCTGTCGGGCGATGGCTGACGGGCTGGGATCGCGTGCCATGATTGGCTCGAAACACTGGCAGGATATGCGCGAGGCCGGGGTCAAGGTCGCCGTCGCACTGCCCATCGGAAACCCGCTACTACGTCCCTTTCGTGGGCGCATCGATCTGCGTAACCACCGCAAGATCGTCGTCGTCGACGATTCGATCACCTACTGTGGCAGTCAAAATTGTGCCGATCCGGAGTTTCGCGTGAAACCGAAGTACGCCCCCTGGGTGGATGCCCTGATACGTTTCGAGGGCCCGATCGCCCGCCAGAACCAGCACCTCTTTGCCGCCGACTGGATGAGTTATGTCGACGAGGACATCAACAGCCTGCTGCAGGCGCCCATCTGCGAATCCGGCACTGGCTTCCCCGCCCAGGTGATCGCCACCGGCCCCACGGGCCGCAACTCGGCGATGCCCGAGGTTTTTGCAACCCTGATGTATGCCGCCCACCACAGCCTCGTTATCACCACGCCCTACTACGTACCGAATGAATCCATGCAGGATGCGCTTTGCTCTGCCGCCCACCGTGGCATCGAGACGACGATTGTGTTCCCGGCGCGGAATGACTCCTGGCAGGTTGCCGCAGCAAGCCACAGTTACTATCGCGAGTTGCTCGAAGCCGGGGTCAATATCCATGAATACGTGGGTGGCCTGCTGCATACGAAATCGATGACCATCGACGGGGAAGTGACCTTGATCGGTTCGGCCAACATGGATCGCCGCAGCTTCGAGTTGAACTACGAGAACAATATCCTGTTTTACGATCCGCTCCTGACCGCCGCAATGCGTCAACGCCAGGATACCTACCTGGCTCAGTCAGACCCCATCACGATCGACAAGGTGGACCAATGGTCGATGGCGCGCCGGTTTTTGAACAACAGCATCGCAATCCTCGCACCGGTATTATGAACTAAGGCAACAGTCAACCTGATTAAGGCAAAAAAAAGGGCCGCATTTGCGGCCCTTCCAGACTTCATATTTAACAGCGTTTAGAAGCTGTAGGCGGCGCCGAAATTTACCACCGTGTAGGTATCGTCCTGTCCGACCGGGCTGTCATCGATTTCATCGTCCAGCGATGTGATTTTCACGCCATAAAGTAATTTCCAGCTCGGGTAAAGGGTCTGCACAGCGGATACACCAATGCTTACGTTGGTTGCCGAATCATTGTCCAGCGAACCCTTATCGCCGTACCAACTGTAATTAACCTGGTCTTCACCCAGGAATTCAACACCAAGCTTGGCCGTCACGACAAATTGATCTGTCTCCATCAGGTTGTATTTGCCTTCAACCAGCGCATTAGTGGCTTCGCCGATGGTCAATTGAGCTTCGGCAGTAAACTGGTCCATTTTGTAACGGACATTAACACCGGGTTCTACTCCCGTGTCGGGATCGTCAAAATCGGATGGTAACGGTTTCACATCGTTGAGATGGCCGTCATCACTATCCCATGCTTGCGGGCGAATTTGCAGCACCGCGCCGACACGCCAGGTTTCGTTCGGCTTCCAGAACCACCAGCCGGCACGGTCGATATTGAAGTAGGCCGTATCCTTGTAATCCACGATAATGACCGGCGCCCCGGTGAACTGCTCATCGTCATCACCAATGTACTGAGGTTTGTACAAAGCTGTCACGCCAACCATGCCATTCCAGTCTTTATCGTCTGACTGGGCAATCGCGAGATTACTCATACCGGCCAGAATCGCCACGGTCAAAATTGTTGCTAAAGTTCTCATTAGATAGTTTCCTCTATATTATGAATCCATGTCGCCTGGCGGACTAAAACTGGCCAACCTGATTTGCCGCCGCATTTTAATACAATTTATTACGATTACCATGATTTATATCAATTTTTAGAATCCGATTTCAGTGGAAATTAGATTTTCCTGGCCTTCCCTGCTTACTATAATTGAAGCGCATATGACGAATCACGGCGTCTTTCAGGCAACCCCGATGTTCAATGTGGCATTGTACTCCGCTCACGATCAGAATCACCTGGAGGCAAAAAAAACAATCAGAATTTATTTTTCCAGCCGCAGCACTCGATGGCGTGGCGGATTTCGAAATAGTGCAGGTGGACGATGGTAGTACCGATAAAACTCATACCGGGTTGCTGCAACAATCACCCAAATCCACGGCTCCCTTAATCTTTACTTCAATACTGCAGCTGTTTTAAGTACTCTTGTATCCACCTGAAACTCTGCAAGGAACTGATCATGCCCCCAGCTAATAAAACGACCCCGAAGAAAAGTGCCAACGTCAAGAAAAAAGCATCGAAGCCAGCTGCCACCAGGAAAAAAGCCGCCGCCAAACCCAAAGTAGCAGCGAGCAAAAACAAGCCCGCTAAAAAGACAACCGGTAAAAAGAAAAGAGCGGTTTCCAAACACAAGATTGCCGCCAACTCGCGCAAGGCACTACTCAAGAAATTACGCGAGGATTTAAAGGCAACCCGGGCCGCACTTAAGAGCGTCAGGTCAGCGGCCAGACAGGAAATAAAGCTTGCCAAAGATGCGGCCAGGGCGGAGATCGATGTATTAAACGAAAATCTGAAGGCAGCCTTGAAACGCGAACAGGCCTTACTGAAACTGGGTGAGAAGAAAGCGAAGATGATGCTCGCAGCAGGGCAGCGCTGGGAAAAGCAGCAGGTTGCCAAAATCAAAAAATTTGCCGCAAAAAGCTCCGCCAAAAAAAAGTAGTACGACCATAGCAAAAGTCGAATAGTGAGCTTCTTATGGGGCTCAGAACTATCGTCATCCCGGCCTTGAGCCGGGATCCCGAGGGGGCATAGAATCGCGAATTTACCGGGTTCTCGCTCATACCTGAAATGTTGAAACCGTTGGTTTTATCGGGCATTTCTGCTTAAGGCAAGTGCCATTCTGGTCTAACCCCGGCTTACCCGCTTCGACAGCGCTGCAAGACAACCACTCTCGAAATTTTCACCACTGACGCCTTGCCCTGAAAATTCTCAGGTGTATCATCGTCGACCATCAAGATAAAGGCTTTCCAAGCGCTGCCTTGGTACTAGACAGATTGTTGTTCGCTACGAACAACGTTCTTTTTATATCAACAAAGCTTTGGGAGCTTATGATGACTGATCAAACTTCAGCAGGACAATCCACACTCAGTATCTGGGGTGGAGAACAGGAACACGAACTCTACGAACGCTCGACCCAGGTTCCTGTCGTGCACAGCGTTTCGTTTACCTACAAAGATATCGATACCTGGCATGATGTCGCGTTGGAAAAAACACCGGGACATATTTATTCGCGCAATACCAATCCAACCGTCCGGGCATTTGAAGACAAGGTCAAGGAACTGGAATCTGCCGAAGCCGCAACCAGCTTTGCCTCCGGTATGGCTGCGATCAGCAATGTTCTGGGCACCTTTTTAAAACCCGGTGACCGGATCGTATCAATCAAGGACAGCTACGGCGGCACGAACAAGATATTTAATAATTTTCTGCCACCGCTCAATATCGAGGTTTGTCTTTGCGAAACCAGCGATTATACGCAGATAGAAGCGGAGGTTGCCAAAGGCTGCCAGGTGCTTTACCTGGAAACGCCCACCAACCCGACCATTAAAATTATCGATATAAAAAGGCTGGCCGCCGCGGCGAAGAAAGTCGGTGCACTGGTCGTGGTCGATAACACCTTCGCCACACCGATAAATCAGAACCCATTACAGCTTGGCGCGGATATCGTTTTGCATTCGGCTTCCAAGTACCTGGGCGGGCATGCCGATGCATTGGGCGGCGTCATTTGCGGTCGTCTTGAACTGGTAAAACAGGTTTATCATTATCGTGAAATCAATGGCGCCACCCTGTCGCCGATGGATGCCTACAGTTTTATCCGTGGTATGAAGACACTGAAACTGAGGGTTGAACGCCAAAATGAAAACGCCATGGCGATTGCGAACTGGTTACAAAAGCATCCAATGATCGAACAGGTCAACTACCCGGGACTTGAATCCCACCCCAATCACGACATTGCCAGGCAACAAATGCGTGGATTTGGAGGCATGCTGAGCTTTTCAGTAACCGGTGGGCTCGACGCGATAAAGGTATTTCTGCCAAAACTGCAGTACGCCCACATGGCGGCCAACCTGGGCTGTGTCGAAACCGTTGTCGGCCCACCGGTTACCACCAGTCATGTCGAATGCAGCGCCGAGGAGCGTGCGGCCGCCGGCATCCCGGAAGGCCTGGTGCGGTACTCTGCCGGCATCGAAGATATCGAAGACCTGATCGCCGATCTCGATCAGGCGTTGAGTTATCTATAGATCCTGGAAATAGAGAGAAATAGAAATATTGGGGTCTAAAATTGGGGTCAGATCCCAATATTCACTAATATTAGAAACAATTGGGATCTGACCCCAATTTTTCCAACTTCTGCAACGCGGCTTTCGTTTTTATGCCCAATAACATCCTTGATCCCGACGAAGCTAATCGTATCCTGCCGATTTTCCGCCTGGCGTTTCGCCCGTTTTTTCTGGGTGCGGCACTATTCTCGTTGATCGCCCTGAGTTTGTGGGGAATTTTCTGGCTAGGCGGAATAGGCTGGACTCCGTATGGCGGCTGGCTGTGGTGGCATGCGCATGAAATGCTGTTTGGTTTCGTCGGCGCGGTTATCGTCGGTTTTCTGTTGACCGCGGTGCAAAACTGGACCGGACAGGCCAGCATTAACGGCTGGCCACTGGCGGCCCTTTTTTTCCTCTGGTTACTGGCGCGATTGCTGTTGCTGTACCCGATCGCCGCCACCGACGCGATACTCCCCTGGCTGGACCTGGCTTTTTTACCCGTAGCCGCCTGGGTCATGGGCAGCCTTGTGTGGCGGGTACGTCAATATCAAAACCTTGTCTTTGTCCCCGTATTGTTGCTGCTCACCATCAGCAACGCACAAATGCACTGGGCAGTCGTACAGGGGGATGCCGCGCTCTTCAAACAGGCCGCTCATGGCGGCATTTTTCTGATTGTTTTAATCATGGTGGTACTCGGTGGCCGCGTTATTCCCTTCTTTACCGCCAATGCCACCGCTACGGTTAGAGCGAATCCCAATCCCTGGATCGAAACACTGTCAATTGCCCCTGTAGCCACACTGGCGTTGCTACAGCTATTCGATTTCATGTCTATTGTTCCAGTCATCGTGGTGGCCAGCCTGTTTTTAATCGCCGCGCTGGCCCATTTAATGCGCTTACTGAGCTGGCGTCCGTGGATCACGCTCAGGCAACCCCTGTTATGGTCGTTACACGCCGCCTACCTGTTTATCGTGCTGGGGTTTTTCCTTTGCGCGCTGCGCTTTGCTGGTTTGACACTGGCCTGGTTTAGTATCTTTGCTGGTCACTACGCCACCATTTTGCACAGCTTTACGCTGGGCGGCATGGGTCTGCTGATTATAGCGATGATGTCACGCGTTGCCCTCGGCCATACCGGACGGGAGCTGGTGGCCAGTCCGTGGATCAGTTTCGGCTATTTGTGTCTGTGCGCCGCCTACCTCTGTCGTATCTGGCTACCACTGCTCTGGCCAGGTTCGAGTCACTACGCAAGTTATTTACTCAGCATTATTTTCTGGTTACTGGGATACGGGTTGTTTGTCGTTTTTTATCTACCCATTCTTAGCCAACCCCGTATCGATGGTCGCCCTGGATAACACCGACTCCCCACTAGAAATCAAACGTGGCTGCATCGCTTGAGTCACATTCAACATGCCAATGGCTTTTCGACAGGATGCTGTTAGACTGCGCAGCTCGAAAATTCCCCTGTCCCTGCTAAAGAAGAAGTCTCATCCATGTGGTTCAAAAACTTACAGCTTTACCGTTTTACCAAAGCGTTCGAATTAGACGCAGAAACGCTAGGCCAGCAGCTGGCGCAACACAGTTTTACACCCTGCGGCAGCCAGGACACTAGCCGCTCGGGCTGGG
Source organism: Gammaproteobacteria bacterium (assembly GCA_049666745.1). Classification (GTDB taxonomy): domain Bacteria; phylum Pseudomonadota; class Gammaproteobacteria. The sequence continues at coordinate 273 of JBATHL010000345.1, read as the reverse complement.
TACCACCGCTGGGACGGCACGGTAGTGAATTTGTGCATGCGAGCAATGGATTCCTGATGATTTGCGCCAAACGCCAGGACAAACTGTTGCCGGCCGCCGTCATTAACGAAGCGCTGGAAGACAAGGTACTGCAAATCGAGGAACGTGAGGCGCGCAATCTGCCGCGCAAGGAGCGACATTCGCTGAAGGACGAGATAATCTTCAGCCTGCTACCCAAAGCCTTTGTGCGTTCCTCTTATCAATTCGCCTATCTATCACCACGCGACAATATGC
>JBATHL010000344.1:0-3426 GCA_049666745.1 Gammaproteobacteria bacterium | reverse complement strand
CTCGTTGACGGATACGGTGATCTGGCCAGAGGCCGAGAAGAAGACGATTGGTTAGGCGTCGAATCGCAAGACCATACTCTGGAGCAGGTCACAACACGAACACAGCTTGTGGTCATCTTTGTTCATGGATACAACACGTCCTCTGCTAGGGCTGTTGAGATCGGGGAGCGGTTGCGCGGCTTCGTCTGTGAAGGAGAAGCCCAGGGATGTCCCAACGCGCGCCTGTATTCTTTCCTGTGGCGTGGTGATCTCAATCCCGGGGAGTTTCGCGCGGCACAGAATGCCGCGACGAACTCTGCATACCCTTTGGCAGATTTCGTGCGCCGTTTACACGATCGACGGCCCGAGCTTCCTATCCTGGTGATCTCGCACTCCTTGGGGGCCCGTGTTGTACTCGAGGGGTTGGGGCTTTTAAGACAGAGTGAGGCAAGCCAATGGGTAGACGCCGTCGTCCTCATCCAACCTGCAGTCCACGTCGGTTCGGTAAGTAAGTGGATGGAACCCCGTTTTGGCTATGGCTTTTTAGGACGAAGCCAAAACGAGGGTAGGTACTGGGAGGTGCTTAAATCCGCCGGTCGCGTGATCGCGACAGTGTCAGCAGGGGATCGAACTTTGCAACTGCTATTCCCAGTGGGACAAGAGCTAACCACCGAACCGTATCGGACGGCGCTTGGGTCTGCGACGAACCTCGCCGACCTGCCCGACTACACGGGTGGTGGTCTTTACGGGACCTACACTTTCACCGAGGCAGAGTCCCCGGTTGAGTCTTACGACATTTCTCCATTAGACCACTCCGATATCTTTGGCTCCGAAAAAGAACACAAGAAGCACCTAGCGTCGCTTTGGCTCAAAGTGCGTGCGGTTTTGGATCTGTCCGAATTATAGTTAGTGACTGTTTCTGGCCGTTTGGAGAAGCCCAGAAAGCTCATCTGAGCGTCAGCTTTGGAGAAAACTGCCCCTCGCTATCAAGAACTCAGCGGCTATAATCGACTGTCAGCTCAACCACCATTAACAACAGCTATCGAGTTGTCTTAATTGGTCTAAATTGTCTTTAGTTCGTTCGACTTTGCAAACATTTTGATACAGGTCATTTAACCTTGTTGCTGCCTGGTTTTAATAGCAAAGGCCGGTGACGATCGCGAATACTAAACGATAGTCACCGGCCCCTTGTTCTTCGTTTGCTTACCGGGCCTAGTAAGCGTCGTCTTCTCCATTGGGATTAGTATCCACCGAGGAATCGGTGCCTCCGTAGGAACCGTCATCATCTCCAGTAGGATTGGTATCCCCCAGAGAAATGGTACCCCCGTCCAGGGAAACGGTACCCCCGTAGGAACCGTCATCATCCTCGGCCTTTGCCGCCATAGCAACCGCGGAGTTATCGTGAGCATTTTCCTTACCCGTGTCCGAGGCATTTCCGGCCTTGGCGCTACTCGCAGCCGCACCTTTGCCAGGTCCAACACCATCAGCTCCAGCCGCACTTGCGCCGCCGCTTCCACCGCCGTTTCCACCGCCGTTTCCACCGCCGTTTCCACCGCCGTTTCCGCCGCCGTTTCCGCCGCCGTTTCCACCGGCAGCAGCGATCGCAGTATCATGATAAACAATGCCGCCTACAGTACTCAGGGTCAATATTGCAACAATCAGACCGCGTCCAAGAATTTTATAAGATTCGAGTTTCATGCTTTGCTCCTGTAAATCGAACAAATATATATAGCAGCTTTGGTGGGTATCCCGGTGGACCCAGATCACAGAAAAACCCGTTTTCGATGTTAAATATTTCACATGCTCCGAAGTCCTGGTTGGCACGTTTTTTCAGGAAGCATGGCAATGAGCCTAACCTCTTGATTTTACTGATATTGGCAGGTCTCCGATCAGCGAGACAGACTGCTCAAGAGCAGTCCATACAACTGGGTACCATACAGGGCTAGGCAGTGTAATCATGGCCAGGATCGAAGGCACCGGCCTTTTCGATAATCCGCTCCTTTAATCGGGCGCCACTGTCACGCCCCCGTTTTACGGTTGCTTTTCGGGGGTGTCTCTCGTGTGAACCGAGGGTCCGAAAGTGGCGCTTTCTGTCCCTGGAATATTGAATCTGGGCGGCCGCAGTGTGCCGAAGGTAGAAGTTAAAGAGCAAAGGCTAAGCGGCAGCTTCTGGCCGATTCGAGAAGCCTGAATGACGGATCTCAGCGTCTGCTATTGAGTGCCATCTCAACTGGTCGATGCAACACATGCGTTAAATCTCTCTGCCGGTGTCTCGAATTCTAACGTTTTACGAGGTCGTTCATTTAACTGACGAGCTACAGCATTGAGTTTAGCCTGAGAGTGTAATGATAAATCAGTTCCTTTTGGAAAATACTGTCTCAGCAATCCATTGGTATTCTCATTGGAACCCCGTTGCCAGGGACTACTGGGATCACAAAAGTAAACATCGATATTGGTTGCCAACGTAAAGCGCTGATGATCTGCGAGCTCTTTGCCTCGGTCCCAGGTGAGTGATTTGTACAGCTCGTCCGGCAGTTTCTTTGATTGCTTTATCAGTGCCGACACCACACTTTCGGTGTCTTTGTTCTTGACCTTGGCCAGCATGACATACCGGGTATGGCGTTCGACCAGGGTCGCAATATAGCTATTCTTCGAGCCACCAATCAGATCACCTTCCCAGTGACCCGGTACCGCACGATCCTCTACTGAAGCCGGGCGTTCACTGATGGACACCATGTTCTTGATCTGGCCTAAACCATCCTGTTTCAGGCTCGCATGCTTCGATCGACGGATCGCGCGCTGGGTTCGAAGATACTGCTGCAGTTCCTTCTTCAGCACGCCCCGTGCCTGAATGAACAGGCTTCGATAGATGGTCTCGTGTGACACCTGATTGCGCTCGTTTCCAGAATATTCTCTTTTCAGCCAACCGGCGATTTGCTCGGGTGACCAATTTGATCTGAGCTTTCTCGCCACGATCTGCCGTAGCATTGGATTACCTGCCAGTTTACAGGGTTTCGGGCGATGGGCTCTATCCCAGGCCGCTTGATCGGCCTGGCTCGCTCGATAATGCTTCAGACTGCCATTACGTTTGATTTCGCGACTAATGGTTGAGGGTGAGCGCCCCAGCTGAGACGCGATAGCGCGTAAGGATAGGTCACTGACAACTCCTCTCGAGATCTCCTCCCGCTCTGGAAGTGTTAGCGCTAGCCTGGATCGTCGTCGAGGCGGTGGACGAATACCACCGCTGGGCGATAACTGACCGAAGATTGAGGATGACGGCCTATCAAACCCTCGTCCAATTGAAGTGAGCGATTCACCGCGTTGCCAGCGATCCCACATCTCTGCTTTCTGTTCTGCGTTGTAATATATTCGAGGTCTAAGGGCCATTGTCCACACTCCATCTTTCGCTCTAAAGATAAAGTGTTGCGTCGATCAGTTGAAATCGCC
>JBATHL010000343.1:0-3923 GCA_049666745.1 Gammaproteobacteria bacterium | reverse complement strand
AGTACTTCATACTTGCCCGTGGGCAACGAGGGGTCCGAGGAGATGATATGAGTACCACAGCGCATCGAGCCGAGGGCCATCGCCGACTCCATCATGACGGTCGAGATTAGAAGCGCCGCGATAATCGATATAAGTTTTTTAATCATTAGGAATTCCTCTGCTAAACGTAAGCTCGTTTCGTAGAACGCTCTGCTCTACGGAATGCTGTATTTCAGATTCTTGATCACGGCCAGGCCGGAGGCTACGCGCAGCACGGCTCCGCTAGGTAAGTCGGCGATAATGGTGCGTATCGGCGACCTGACGCTGAGTTTACCAGAGCCGGTTATGCCGGCAAACTCGCCTTCGCCTTCGTCTACGATGAACTCGCCCGCACATTCACCAGGTTTGCCCTTGCAGGTCAGTTGGGCGTAGGCAACGCTGTCCGGGCCCGTGGTGATTTCGCAACGTCCACTAGCCTGGGTCGCGCCGGTTTCCATGTTGAGTTCCTGCACAATGGGGCATACGACAAGGCCCTCGTGCATTTCACCCTCCGCGTTTTCGATGTACATGACCCCTTTTAATGAGCCGAGGAACATAAGGCTATTAGTGCCAACGTGGAACACCCGGCCCTCGCCTTCCCAGGGAATAATCGCCTGAACGGTGCCTTCTTTAGCGGCCTGTGCCGGTGTGATCGTCAGCAGCAAAATCGCTACCATCGGTACCAGAAAGATTTGCTTCACGGTCATTACTTAGTCTCCTGTGCTGTCAACATCTGCATCCAGCGGGAAAAACGTTACCTGATTTCCACGCTATATGCGACTGATTGACCTGATAATAGCAAAGTATCAGGAGAACACGTATTTTTTCGACCACTGCGAAAGGTAATGCAGGGACAGTTTACCTATTACCTGATTCGAGCCGCAATCCAGTTAAGCAGAATCTGTCCCCGTATTGCTAACCAGGTTAACCTCGCTCGAAAAATGATGCCAGCCATTGGTGATCGATTGCAGCCAGGCTGCGACCCTGGTGGCCTGCCATGGTTTGTGCGCCAATCATGGCGTTGATGATCGCTTCATCGGTGCTTTCCACGGTGGCCGTAAACAGGGGATTGAGCAGTTCTGCGGGTAGAAATGAGACGCGCTCCACCGGGTTTAATTCATCATCGGTGTCGGCTCGCGCCGTGCTAAAGGCGATGAACAGGTCGCCCGAACCGTTATGGCCCGAGCTGCCGCTTCGACCCATGCCGAGGGCGCAGCGCCGCGCGATTCTTTGCAGTTGCAGCGGTAACAACGGCGCGTCGGTCGCAATCACCACAATTAACGAACCGTAATCTTCATTGGCGCCATCAGGCAGCGGGCAATGCTGGCCGATGGGGACGCCGCCAATAGTCAATTCCTTGCGTACGCCGAAGTTGGCCTGTACCAGGGCGCCGAGGGTATAGGTTTCGTCGCCGATTGTCAGGGTGCGGGATGCGGTCCCGGTGCCGCCTTTGAACTCGTAGCAACGCATGCCGGTGCCACCGCCGACGTTACCCTCGGCCACCGGCCCCGTCGTGGCGCTATCGAGGGCCTCGAAAACGTGATCGGCTTCAACATGAAAACCATTGATATCATTGAGGTAGGCGTCGCAGGTTTCAGCTATCACCGGCAGTAACCAGGGGTCTTTGGTATCCTCATATTCCGCCCGGCTGGTCAGCCATTGCAAACAGGCATGATGCACCATGCCGACACTGTGGGTATTGGTCAGCAGTATCGGGCCGAGGAAATAACCGGCCTCGTTGATCCAGTGTGCGCCGGTCATTTCGCCATTGCCGTTAAAGGATGAAAACCCTGCCCAGGTCGGCACCAGCATTCTGCTTTGTGCATCGGGCAATATCGCCGTGACCCCCGTGCGCACGGCAACGGGTCCAGTTTTGTCGGCTGGTAGATCGTCAATCAGGGTTTTGTAGCCAACCTGAACTCCCGGCACGTCGGTGATGGCGTTCCATGCTCCGGGCTGGCCCGAAAATGGTATGCCGAGGTCTCGTGCGCGCACTGTTGTCATGTTTGAACTGGTCATGGTGTGTACCTGGAATACTGTGGCATAAGGCTGGATGAATTAAGGTCGCAGTACGGCTGCACCGGTCAGCTGACCGCTACGCAGGGCGTGTAGTGCTTCGTTGGCCTGTTCGAGGGGAAACTCTTCGATGCGGGTTCGCACGGGTACTTTGGGCGCCAGCGCGAGAAAGTCTATCGCATCCTGGCGCGTCAGGTTCGCCACCGAACGCAGCACGCGCTCCCCCCACAGAATGTCGTAGGGGAAGCTCGGAATATCTGACATATGGATACCGCCGCAGACGACGATGCCGCCCTTGCGTACCGCGCGTAAGGCAACCGGTATCAGCGCACCGACCGGAGCAAAGATAATGGCTGCATCGAGTTCCCGGGGTGCGGCAGTATCCGAATCACCGGCCCAGACTGCGCCCATTTCAAGCGCAAAGGCCTGCGCTGCCGTGTCGCCGGGACTGGTAAAAGCGTAAATCTCCCGCTGCTGGTAAACCGCCACCTGTGCGACGATATGTGCGGCCGCACCGAAGCCGTAGATACCGAGGCGCATCGAATCGTCGCCTGCCATCAGCAGCGAGCGGTAACCGATTAAACCCGCGCACAACAATGGCGCGCATTCGGCATCGCCATACTCATCTGGCAATGCAAAACAAAAACGCGCGTCAGCGATCGTCATGTCGGCGTATCCGCCATCGATCTGGTAGCCGGTAAATCCGGGATCGTCGCAAAGATTTTCGGCACCCGAACCGCAGTAGCTGCAACTACCGCAGCTGTGTCCCAGCCAGGGAATACCGACTCGATCGCCAGGCCTGAAACTATCGACGCCATCGCCGAGGGCGCTGACGGTACCGACAATCTCGTGTCCCGGGATTATCGGCAGTTTGGCGTCGCTTAAATCGCCATCCACGACATGCAGATCGGTACGGCACACGCCGCAGGCAGAAACAGACACTTGCAGTTGCCCCGGACCCGGCAGCGGATCCGGTCTCGTGGTCATCTCCAGCCTCGATCCCGGCTGGGGGAGTATCATCGCCTTCATGCGCTTTTTACACCCGGGATGGCGGCATCGACATTTTTACCCGTAATACCGGCAGTCAATATGAAGCGCATGGCTTCATCCATGCTCATCTTGCAGGGCAGAATATCTTCGCGCCGTACCAGCAGCGTGTAACCACCGATCATGTAACTCATCGGTAAATACACCAGCTCGCAGTCGCGATTGCGAAATGCCTCCGGCAATTTCCCCTGATCCTCCTGGGTAACAAATCCGATGGCTTCCACGTTGCCGAGCTTGACGATGACAACGCGACCGAAGTTTTCCTTTTTCGGTGAAAAGAAGTCAAAGAAATCGCGGATTGCGCTGTAAACTGATTTGATGATGGGCAGTCTGAAAACAATATTCTCGCCGATAGAAAACACCTGGCGCACCAGCACGGCCTTCATCAGCAGGCCGGTCAAAAATACCAGCGCCAGGCCCGCGATGGTGCCAAGCCCGGGGAAATAAACCACCGACGGCAAGGCCCAGCGTAGCGCGGACCCCAGCAGTTCCTCTGAAGTAATCGCCATCCAGTAAAGTAGATATATCGTCAGAACGATCGGCAGGATGGTAATAATTCCGGTGAGCAAAATGGTACTGATGGATTTGATCATGGGGTCGATTCCGAGATTGACATGCCTGGAATTCTAACAGTTTTCGGTTGCTAAGCGCCCACGGGGAAACCGGTGAACCCCCTCGAGCCTGACCGGGTGCTGAAAAAGTATCGATTTTAACGGGCAAGGCGAGACCCGGGACGCCGGACCGCGACCTCCCTGTCTCGGCTCGCCACAGCCGATGTGTCGGACCACTGCGTCCCTGCGGCCTGACCCGTTAAAATCGATACTTTTTCAGCACCCGGCCTT
>JBATHL010000342.1:0-9598 GCA_049666745.1 Gammaproteobacteria bacterium | reverse complement strand
TGTCCGACTGCATGCGCTTGTTATGAAGCACGTTTATCTGATGGATGATTGTTTGCCCCATCATGGATTTTCACTCCTTCAATCAGGTTAGGATCAACGCCTTCCAGGCACCCTAGATTTATCCCGTATTGGTTTGGATTAGACCGTCGTTTGTGGTGTGTATAGATACCACATACTGAGCAGAAATAGTGTTCCGCCTCTTTCGTGTCAAATTGATAAAGTCCCAATTTATTTTCACCCTTAACAATCTTTAGTCCCGATAAAGGTACTGATCCGACAACAGCGCCTTTTCGTCGGCAAATTGAACAATTACATCTGCGTGGCTCTACAATGCCCTCGGGTAGTTGAATTTCTAGCTCGACAGCACCGCAATGACAAGTGGATTTGTGAATTGGATTTATTGCTGTATCTCCGACTTGCTTTAGCATTTGAGTACTCCTAGTACTTCATAACAGCTGAATTATAAGGTAATTGACTCGATAACATATTATCGATTCATTGTTGAACGTCCGTTCATGGCCGAAGAATGCCTCCGGTATGGATTTTGCCAGTGTCGGCTTTCGGAGAATTGCGGGAGATTAATGACAAAAGAAACCCACCGGTTAGCGGCGGGTTAATAGGTCGATATAACTGACCTAAGGGTATTAATCAATATATCAAAGCACTACTCGACGAACAGAGACGGAGTTCACGGACTAACAAAGACAAGTTGGGCAAATGGCAGAAACTGGCCCACGATAGTTCCACCCTGCCTTGGGTATGCCTTAATCAAGTTATCATGGCAAAACCGTCCTCTACCTTGCCCTATCAGCGTCAGAATCGATATAACTATGACTTGTTCGGCAACTTTGAGAACGAGTTATCATTAGACTGCATTTAACCCATTTGGGTGATGCACCCATGCATCGATTCCGATTAAGTTAAGACTACTTTTATCAGTGATTAATGTGATCCGTTCCGAATATAGCGGACTAAACGATATGATAGAAAAACCCTTCCACCCCGGTGCATATATTCAGGAACTACTTATTTGGCAAAAAATCAGCACTGCTAAACTATCCAATATTATTGGTGTTCCTGAGTCCGTAATCGTTGATGTAATGACGCAACGCCGAGGAGTAAACGAAGAATTTTCGAAGAACCTGGCTAACTACTTTGGTAACACTTCTCAATTTTGGCTAAGCCTCCAAGAATCATTCGATCGGGCAAAGGCAAATAACAAACAACCGAAACCAAATGAAATACGCCCTCATTAAGTTTTATGACTAGTGAAATTTGAGACCAATGAGCCTTTGTAGCCGAAGGTCTGTCCTTATGGTCAGTTAGGCGCGTTTATAATCGGCACGGAAATTTATGATTGACTGGATATCGAAGAAACACAGAGAGAAAAAACGTAAGGAAGCTCACGAGTGGCAACTGAAAAAGTCTCTCGCAGAAAAGATTTCGCAATATGAAGAATCTGGTAAATATTCAATCGATAATTCGACGGAAGACGAGTTCACGGAAGTATTCATCGACGGCAAAAGCCTTCGTGTGGCAAAAGAACAGATTACAATGAAAGGTGATTGAGTGGGGTTTTTATTTCCGCTGAGTGTCCGCTTCTGGCCGAACTCAGAAGCACAGGTAGCGCTTTTCAGCGTCTCATTTAGGGAAAAAAGACGCGCAAACTCGGTAAGTCAGCGGCGATAGGCAACCCAAAGTGGTCACTCGATTCTGATTAATTTCCACTTGTCCTTATGTTACGAAAACTACCAAAAAATCGCGGTGGGTCTCAGTATTCTCTCAGATTAGAAAATTGAGATGTTACCCCGAAATTCTGAAACTAGCCCTACTTAACCATGATGATTATTTGCTGTGACATAACCGGCGGGTTGTGTGGTGTATGTGTAAAGTCGGCGAGCAGTAGTTGCAGTGTATGTTTGCCCGGAGTTAGCTTAATGACTGTTTCAGTTTGACCGCCACCAAAATGCTTGTGATTGTCGTCAGCCGGTATTGGATTGTTGAGATTGGGCAATCCCGTATCGATGAGAAGGTGATGATGTCCGGTTTTGGCTTTATCCACGCCAGCGGGGGCGACTCCCATACCAGATAATCCGAAAACAACCTTAACCGGCGATGTCACAACCTCCCCATGTTTAGGAGAAATAATGTAAACATTTGCCCCTTCGGGTGCGGGCGTATTGCCGGCAAAGGCGTTGAAAGCCGACGTTAGAATGATTGCGAATACCAATAAGAAACTTCTCATGAGTCTACTCCTCAAACGTAAAATTATCTGTGTCAGATGCTCGATCACATTATATTTCTATCGAGCTGAAATATAGCAATTTGCGAATTTCGCATGTTGACGCAGGTCAATGACGACAGCGTTAAGTGTGAGTTGCAGATATTAAGCGTTAACTCCGAACGTCCGTTGTTGGCTGCCAGTTCAACCGGTCAATGCAACACATGCATTAAACCGTTCCGCTGGTGTCTCGTACCCTAATTTTTTACGAAGTCGTTCATTTAGCTGCCGAGCGATGGCATTCAGCTTTGCCTGCGCATCGGGATATTCAAACTTCAAAAAATGATCGAGTCCCGCACCAATTCTCGATAAGAGATCTTGAAAGTTACCGACCTCTGCCCTGTTTTGTGTCATATTACTTCCCGCTTGTCGGGTTATCTTCATCCCGGTGCAAATTTATCAGCACGGGATTATCAACCGTTTGTGGTGTGTGCCGTAAATCGAATGCGAAACTCGGCGCCGGGATCACAGTTGACGACATCGATCTCGGCATCCATCGCGCTCGCCAGTTGCTGTACCAGTGCCAGGCCGATACCGGTGCCGACGGTTTCACGCGTGAGTTCGTTTTCGGAACGATAGAACAACTTGAAAATCTTTTTCATCTGATCCGGGTCGATGCCGGGGCCATAGTCGCGTACCGAGAACTGGATCTTGCCATCCTGCATCTGCTGGTAGCGAACCTCGATCTGCCGCTGGTCGCCATTGGCGGAAAACTTGACCGCGTTATCGACCAGGTTGATGAAAATCTGGATGAACCAGTCGACATCGATTTCGATTTGCGACGCATCAATCTCGGCTTCACCGCTGATTGTCAACTCGAATCCCGACGGTTCCAGCTGGGATTCCAGGCGTGGTCTGAGTTCGGCCAGGGCGTCACCCACCGCGATGCTATTGAGATTTCCGACCTGCTCATTGCGCGACATGCGCGCCAGCTGCAGCACATTGTTGATCAGGCGCGTAAGCCGCTCGGCCTCATGAAAAATAAAATCGTAATAGGTCTTGCGCTTTGCCTCGTCGACCCAGCCCTCGCGCAGCATTTCGCCATACATACGGATCGAGGTTAGCGGGGTCTTGAGTTCATGGCTCACGGCAGAGACAAAATCCTGTTGCTGACGCGCCAGCGCGAGCTGCCGTTGGCCCAGCCGCAACAACATCAGGCAACCACCGACCAGCACGATTGCCAGTACCAGCGCCGACCAGATAATGACTTGCCCGCCGGCGCCGACCGGCAATCGCGCCAACGTGTAAATCAGCTCGACATCGCCAAACGGAGCGATCAGGCGGCTCTGGTAGAGTAACTCGTTACTCGGCTGCTCGGCGCTGGGCCGGTACAGGCGGCTGTAATCGGCAGCGTAGTTTTGCAAAATCGATCCCTGGTAGGCGACAATCAGCTTGCTCATCGACGACAGGCTCGATTCGCGAAACGCCGGTGCGATCAGACCCTCGATAAGGCCGGACTGTTCAAACAGGATACCCTGCACGTAACGCCCGTCCCGATGCCAGACCCGCCGGAACAACACGAAATGGCCACTATCGAGCAGTGCAAATTCCATCGGTTCGACTTCGCTCTCGAAGGTCTGGATACGAATCGCCTGCTGATTTAATACTGCCTCGGATTCGACCTGTTCATCAGCCTCGGCGAAACTCTTTTCGAGGCTCTGTACCTGTTGCGCCAAAGTCTCCGGCAGGTTTACCTTTCCTTGCGCGAGCGCTTGGCGGCGGTCTGCTTTTTTGCTTCCAGTCGCTGTGCTTCGGGTGCGGCGGCGGCCGCCACCTCGTAACTGTCTTCAAGCTTCAGATCCTTGACCTGTTCGACAGGTGCACGGCTTTCTGCCGGCACATTCAGCTTACGCGTGGTCAACTCGTCGAACCCCGCCTGGCCCTGGCGATCAGCATCATCCGAGGCAATACTCGGCAAGGCCTCCATAAATTCCATTGTCAGGGATGGGCTATCAGCGCGCGGCTGCGCCATTTCTTCTTCAGCAACGATTCCACCCACCACCGCCGGAGTTCGCGCGAGGTCGCTTTTCCCGACCAGGCGATTCTGATCGAGAATACCGCGAATCCGACCCGCCTGTTGCTCGCGTAGCTGCAATTCGGTTGATGAAATACCATAGTTCGCGGCGTTGGCCTCGGGCACGATCGGGGTGCGTAACTGACCCACAGCATCGACCTGGAAATAACCGAGCAGGCCGGGAACCTCCGCTTGCAGCGGAAATTCGGAAAGCGGTGAGCGTTGCAGGAAAGCCGCCCCCTCGGTACCGGCAACATTGAGAAACTCGTAATCGCTGATAGGGCGATTTTCCTCGCGCTCGATCAAATCCCGAAAGCCACCATCGATACGCAGCGTCAACTCGCGCGCGAGCTGCTGGTGCTGGTAAAAAGCCTCCCATTTCAACTGGCCGTAAGCCTGGTAGACCAGGATCGAGGTCGGTAACGCCAGTGCCACGAAAAACAGCACCAACAGCAGGATAAGGCGGCGTTGGGTCATTGCTCGGCAAGCATCAGGCGGTAGCCGGCGCCGCGCACGGTGACGATCGCCTCGGGGTTGGCGGGATCGGTTTCAATTTTGCGGCGCAGCTTGGCAATGTGAATATCTACCGTGCGAGTCTCGATCTCCATGTGATTGGCATATCCCCAGACCCGTGCGAGTAATTCTTCGCGGGCCACCGGACGATCGGGCTGCTGGCAAAGATACTGCAACAGGTCCATTTCGCGACGGGTGAAAACGGTATCCCCGGCACACAGATTCGCGCTATCGATCAACAAACCATTCACCAGCCTGATTTCGCGCGGCGACTCTTCGCCGACCCCTGCCCGGCGCAATACTGCCTGCACCCGCAACACCAGTTGCGTGACCGAAAAGGGTTTGGCGACATAATCGTCGGCACCAAGGGTCAGCCCCTGCACGATATCTTCGTCACTCGATTTGGCAGTCAGCATGATTACCGGCTGCTGTCGATCCTGCTGGCGAATACGGTTGCAAATCTCGAAACCGTCGATGCCGGGCAACATGACATCGAGCAGAATCAAATCGAACTTTCCACTCAGCGCCAGGCGCAGGCCATCGTCACCATTCTCGGCGGTTTCCACCTCGTAACCATGGTAGACGAAGACATCCACCAGCCCACTGCGAATCGCTGCCTCGTCTTCAACCACCAGTATGCGCGGTTTTTGCGCCATCGCTGTCAATCCTCGATAAATATCCAACAATCCTAGCATCGCAACCCGCTGGCAATGTAAATTTTTTGTAAACCCGTACCACCAGGTTTTACCAAACCCTGCCTGTTTTAGCCGCCGTTCCTGACCCAGAATTACTGCATCTTTCAGCAACACAGGAGCACACAACATGGCACTGGTAACCCGACTATCGCGACTGTTTCAGGCCGATTTCCACGCCGTCCTCGATCGTATCGAGGAACCCGACCTGCAACTCAGGCAGGCGGTGCGCGAAATGCAATTCGCGCTCGACCAGGATCAACAACGACTACAACTGTTGCAGCACGAGACAACCCGGCTCGACAAGGCCGGTATTGCGGCCGAGGCCGACCTCAAAGACTTCGATGAAGAACTGGATATCTGTCTCGCGGCGAAAAAAGACGACCTGGCGCGCGACCTGGTTCGACGCAAACTGGGTGTCGAGAAACAGATACAAACCTTGCAGCAACAGTTCGCCAGCATAGAAATACAGCGCGAGCAGCTGGCTAAACAAATCGACGAGCAAAATCAGCAATTAACCAGCATGAAACAGAAGCTGGAACTGCTGGTGAGCGACGAAGACCCTTTTGCCGTCGGTCTCTGCAACCCGGCCGATTCCATACGCAGTGAAGAGATTGAAATCGCGCTGCTGCGTGAAAAAGAACGGAGGGCGAAAGCATGAAAACGCCCGGAATAATCGACGGCATCATCATCGCCATCGTCATCAGTCTTGGCGCAGGCGCAGCAAAGCTGCTGCTCGGCGGTTTTATCGCCTACGGCAGCCTGTTCAACCTGGTGCTATACGCCGCCACCCTGACCTACCTGGTCTACCTGCTAAAACTAAGCCGCGCCCGGTTTGGTCGTGTGGTGGCAATCGCCGGCTGGGGGCTGATCAGCCTCGCCTGCTGGTTTTTCGACATCCTGCTGTTCGAGCAGGTGTTGATTCAGGCCGGTTATATCTGGCTGGTGCGTTCGCTTTATTTCCATGGCTCGATGTTTAGCGCAGCGCTTGATTTCGGACTGGTATCGGTCGGACTCGCCGCCAGCGCCTGGACCATGGTTAACACCGCGAGCCTGCCCGCAGCCCTGTGGAGCTTCTTCCTGGTCCAGGCCTTGTTCTGCTGGGTCCCGCAGCTGGCGCGCCAGCAGTCCGGCGGCCTCCAAAGCAGCCAGCGGGAGCAGTCATCCTTTCAATCCGCCCATCGCGTCGCCCTCGATGCGGTACGCAAACTCACCCAACCCTGAACCTGGAGATAATCCAATGAAAAGCACAGCATTTAACAGCAAATTAATAGCCCTGGCGCTGCTGGTCGCCACCGCGACCGGCGTCGCACTGTTCCCCAACATACAAAAAGCGCAGGCGACCCAGGTCGCGCAGGTGGTGCCGGTGCAAAGTCACCATATCGAGGTAGTATTCGTCCTCGACACCACCAGCAGCATGAGCGGCCTGATCCAGGCGGCCAAGGAAAAGATCTGGTCGATCGCCACGACGATGGCTTCAGCGCAGGAAAATCCTGACATCAAAATAGGCCTGGTCGCATTTCGTGATCGTGGCGATGCCTACACCACGCGGGTTTTCGACCTGTCTGAAGATCTAGATTCGATGTACGCGAGCCTGATGGACTTCCGCGCCCAGGGCGGTGGAGATGGCCCGGAAAGCGTTAACCAGGCGCTCTACGATGCCATCCACAAGATTTCATGGAGCACCGACAATAACGTCTACAAGGTTGCTTTCCTGGTCGGCGATGCGCCACCACACATGGATTACCATAATGACGTCAAGTACCCGGTAACGCTGGCTGTCGCCGCGAAGAAGGGTATCGTGGTTAACGCCATCCAGAGCGGTCAGCACCAGTACACCCGTCCCGCATGGCAGGAAATCGCATCGCTTGGCCAGGGGGAATATTTCCAGGTCGAGGATTCGGGTAACGCGGTAGCCGTAGCAACCCCGTTCGATGAAAAGCTATCCACACTGGCCGCCGAACTCGAAGACACTCGTCTCTACTACGGTGACGCGGAGACCAAAGTGGCGCAGAAAGCAAAACTCGACGCCAATGCCAGATTGCGCAAAGAACTGTCTGCGGAAGCACTCGCCCGTCGCGACACTTTCAATGCCACCGCCAGCGGTAAGGCAAATCTGCTCGGTGAGAGCGAGTTGGTGGATGCGATCAGCTCAGGGCGCGTCACACTTGACGACATCGAGGAAGAAAACCTGCCCGCCAGCATGCAGGCAATGGCACCGGAGGAACAAATGGAAGTGATCACCGAACAGGCCCAACGCCGCGACCAGTTAAAACAGGAGATCAGGAAACTGTCTGCATCACGCAGCAACTTCATCAAGGAAAAGCTTGTCGCCGAAGGCGGTGCCGATGATTCACTGGATGAAAAGATATATGGTGCGGTGAAGGATCAGGCCGCTGCAGTAGGACTGACCTACGAAAGCGATAGCGCAAGCTACTAGGTGTCTGGATTACCGAAACGCAATGTCGATGTAATCTCTGTTCTCTCTAGTGTCATCCCCGTCCATATTTTACGTCATCCCCGTCCTTCTTTACGTCATCCCCGCGCAAGCGGGGATCTCGTAGCGGCAATATCCTTTCAGCAACCCTGCTGTTACGGATATACCAATGGCAAACCGAGCGTTCCCCTGCTCTCCTCAGGACTTGGCCCGCACCAGACGCGGGCCTTTTTTGACCGCGGGACCGCGAAGTACCAGGTAAAGTTCGTGGACGAGGCGCTCGTTGGTCTGTATTTCAAGCCATTTTTCTTTCGGTACCCTGCGTTTTACCAGTTCACGCACCACCTTCAGCGTAAATGAATCACTCTCCAGGTTAGGGTCGGGATGACCTGCGCTGATATTCTGGATAGTGCGGCTGAGAATAAAGGTGGTTGATTCATCGGCGTCCTGGTAGAGCCGGGTTCGTATGCGGTTATCCGCGAGCAATTCTTCGGTAGCAAGGCGTTGTTTGCGCATCTGCAGGACCAGTACGATTAACAGGCTGAGGATAAACAGTGAAAGCATGGTTGCGACTAGGGTCATAATTTTATACTTGGTTATATATGTGTGAAAATCAGAGTTTAGCAGCTCAATATTGAGGCGGTGGGCAGAAGTAAAAAATGTCGCATTTTAATTCGGCAACCCTATTACCAATGGAGAGTTAACAAGCCGGTCCAAGTGATTTATATTGCTGTCTTGAGTCACGACCACGCAATAGAGTCCATCGATTATGATGCAACACGAAAAACTGCTAAAAATCCTCCTCTTGCTCGTAATTACGACTGTATCCAGCCCTGCTTTTCCAGCCGACAGCGGTACACGAGGCAAAATTACCGGTGGCGCATTACACCCCCCACCCGCCTGGTTCAAGGAGAGCTTTCTCGAGATTGCGGACGATGTCGACGATGCCAGTGAAGCTGGCAAGCACGTGCTGCTGTTTTTTGAACTTAACGGTTGTCCCTACTGTGATCGCATGCTCAGGGAATCTTTTGAAACCGAGCCCCTGGGTAGCTATATCCAGCAGCACTTTGACACCATCGCGGTCAATATACAGGGTGATCGCGAAATCGCTTTTAACGAAGAAATCTCGGTAACTGAAAAGGAGTTAGGAGAAATTCTAAAGGTCACCTCGACGCCGGCGCTGCTGTTTTTGAATCAGGACAATAAAACCATCGTGCGCATTAACGGCTATCGCGCGCCCGAACGTTTCAGGCAGGTGCTCGAATTCGTTGCCACCAAATCCTACCAGACCACGAAACTGGCCGATTACCTGCAGGCAAAACTAGACCGGAATGTTTATAAATTACGTGCGAATCCCCTGTTTAGCGAGATAACCGACCTGTCGAGTGTAGATGGCCCGTTAATGGTGATTTTCGAAGACGGTAGTTGCTACGATTGCGACGAGTTCCACGACGGTATTCTAGCGCACGAGCTGGTGCGCGAGGAAATCGCCCCGTTCACCATCGTCCGACTCGATGCGGATTCGACCGCCACCATCGTCGATGTCCTCGGCAACGAAACCACAGCCGCTGAACTCGCGCGAAAGTATGAAATGATTTATCGACCCGGCGTGCTCGTGTTCGACGACGGCAATTTGATTCGGCGTCATGACAGCCTGACCT
>JBATHL010000341.1:0-20858 GCA_049666745.1 Gammaproteobacteria bacterium | reverse complement strand
CCTCAAGATGAATAATAATAATTAGTTCTAGAACCTGTCATCCCGCGGCTTGACCGCGGGATCCAGAAATATTGAACTGGATTCCGGCTTTCGCCGGAATGACAGGAACTGGCCGAAGATTGCCTCCCGCCAGGGTTTTATGAGCGTCTTCTTTGGAGAAAGCCGACGCTGAAATCAATTTCATCAGCAGTTGAATTCGACCCGGAGTCGATACCTGGAACTGAAATATCAAAGGCTGTTCCTTGCCCATAGCCACTATTTGGGAAACTATATCTCGGTAGCATCGTAGGCTGAACATCCCACGGTGAAACCTCTATCTTTTCTGTGCTCGAGAATGGCAAAACAATAATAATCAAACTGTTTCGCGCCGTATTTCATGATATCGATTGAAAAGGTGTAGCTAAGAACTCTATTTCCGTTGTTCAATCGCCAGAAATCATTATTAGACTTATAAGTAAACACATCCGCATCTATGCTCGAAGCAAAAGCAACCAGTTGGTGGCGAGTTTGTTCGCTAATTTCCTTCATTACCTTAATGCGGTCAGGATTTGTTACCTGTGTCGAGGTAACATCGAAAACGTTATATCCATATTTCTTGGTAAGTAAGACATGATAACGTTCGAGGGAAACAGATTTGGCAAATGCATTTTCAGCCATCAGGACTACTGCGGCTAAAACCAGCATAGAAAAAACATTCTTGACTGCTTGTTTAAATTTGAAAAACATTATCATCTAAGTTTATTTACATTTGACTTATCCTGATCTTTCCAAATTTGGTTATTAAATTGCCAGCTATTGTAAGTAACAAAAAGATGGACTGATTTGATCCTTTTTTATGATCGTTACTCAAATACTATAGTTGGTTATACAGAAATATGCCTGGCCATTTTTTAGTTTTAATGAATGGGGAGTCTCGATTCATGGTTTCTCCAATTCCAGCAATGTGCCGGTAGTAGAAGATAAGGAACAAACTTAAGTGGCGGCTCCTGACCGTTCCCGGCCGCTGAACTCCTGGTTTCGAGTGTCTGATTTTGACCTGAGATGGCCACTGGTAAGAGACTCACCAGCGTCCGCTTTCGTGGAATTTCGCGATTTTGGAAGAATGCTTCCAGGGGAGCAATCGAACCGGGGGTAAATCTGATTGATTCTTAGATCATAATTTGCACTCAAGATGTCTAGATACCAACTCCCGCACCAGCCGCATTTCTCTATGCGTTAATTTAACATTGGTTGGATATGATATCCGCCCGTGATTACCTCGAAAACAGAGGAATAAAAAAACCCGCCGGAATCAATCCGACGGGTTTTGTTTTACTACTTCAAGATCCAGATACGTCAACCCAGCGTGCGCTGGGGGGCCGCTTTCGCGATGCTCCGACAAATCGGGATGAAGGTAAAGGCAACTACAAAGCGGCGTCGAGTTCGGGTACTGCCTCGAACAGGTCCGCGACCAGGCCGTAATCGGCCACCTGGAAGATCGGCGCTTCGCTATCGTTGTTGATTGCAACGATGACCTTGCTTTCCTTCATGCCCGCGAGGTGCTGGATCGCACCGGAAATACCGACCGCGATGTATAGATCCGGCGCGATGACTTTGCCGGTCTGGCCAACCTGGAACTCGTTGGGTACGAAACCGGAATCGACCGCGGCACGCGAGGCACCGACGGCCGCACCGAGCTTGTCGGCAACCGAATGCAGCATGCTGAAGTTGTCACCTGATTGCATACCGCGACCGCCGGAGACGACGATCTTGGCTGAAGTCAGGTCGACCTGGTCGTTGTTGGAAACCGCCTGCGACACCCAGCTCGACAGGCCGGCATCGGCACCACCACTGATCGCTTCGACGTTCGCAGAGCCACCCTCAACAGCCGCGGCTTCGAACTTGATGGTACGCACGGTGATCATCTTTATCTCATCTGAGGACTGCACCGTGGCCAGCGCGTTACCCGCATAGATCGGGCGCACGAAGGTGTCGGGTGATTTGACTTCAACAATTTCGGAAATCTGCGCCTTGTCGAGCAGCGCCGCAGCATGCGGCATGACATTCTTGCCAAACGTGGTTGCCGAGGCCAGCACGTGACTGTAACCCGGAGCGACTTCGACGATCAGCGTTGCCAGGTTTTCCGCGAGGTGATGACCAAACTTTGCATCATCAGCAACTTTTACAGAACTGACGCCAGCAATTTTGGCGGCTGCTTCGGCGACCGCACCACAGTTTTCGCCCGCGACCAGCAGGTCGATATCGCCGCCGATCTGCTGCGCGGCGGTAACCGCGTGCAGGGTTGCCGCGGCGACTTCGTTGTTGTCGTGTTCGACAATTACCAGATTGCTCATGACTAAATCACCTTCGCTTCGTTGCGCAGTTTATCGACCAGCTCACTGACGCTGTTGACAATCACGCCGGCGGCGCGGCCTTCCGGTTCTTCGACTTTCAGGGTCGTCAGGCGATTCGCGGTATCCAGCCCCAGGCTATCGAGCTCGATTTTATCCATCGGCTTACGCTTGGCTTTCATGACGTCGGGTAGCTTGACGTAACGTGGCTCGTTGAGGCGCAGGTCGGCGCTCATGACGGCCGGCATCTTCACCTGGATAGTCTCGAGACCGGCGTCCACCTCACGGGTCACGGTCGCCATATCACCCTCGATCTTGATTTCCGAGCAATAGGTCGCCTGCGACCAGCCCAGCAGCGCCGACAGCATTTGTGCGGTCTGGTTGGAGTCGTCGTCGATGGCCTGCTTGCCGGCGAGCACGAGGCCGACGCCTTCCTGCTCGGCAACCTGCTTCAACACCTTGGCAATGGCGAGCGGCTCCAGCGCTTCCTCGGTTACGACCTGGATCGCACGATCGGCGCCCATGGCGAGACCGTGACGCAGGGTTTCCTCGGTTTTACCGCCGCCGACTGAAGCAACAATAATTTCTTCGACGATTCCCGCTTCGCGCAGGCGCAGCGCCTCTTCGAGGGCATTTTCACAAAAGGGGTTCATGGTCATCTTGGCGTTCGCCAGGTCGACACCCGATTCGTCCGCTTTGACCCGTGCCTTGACCTGAGGGTCGAGCACGCGTTTCACACATACCAGTATTTTCATTACGCTCGCAGCTTTTCGTTGTGGGGATCGCAGGAAGATGCCTCGATCACCATGGCTTTACATAACTCTCCGAGCATCTCGATTGCCAGCTCGGCACCCATTTCATACATCCCGTCATGCTATCCGGTTTGCAGCAGATCCAGCGCCCATGGCTTCTGAACCCTGTGCATCGGCTTCCTTGTCGAGGCGGCTAAAAAGTCCCTGACCCGATTCGGAGGCCGGATATTCTATCGACATTTTCCTCGGAATCAAGCGGCGGAGCCGCCTCGGGCACAGCCCATCAATCGCCCGAATAGCGGAGGCTTGACGAATTCAGAGCCGACCGCTAAAACCCTGTGGAACCGATGGATATTATCACAGCCATGCCGGCAATAAGATTTATGCGCGACTGCAGATTGTCTATTTGCGCCAAATATCCTTGCAGCCAGAAAAGTACCCTTGCCAGAAAAAAACTCTGGCCTGGATGAAGTTAATGTATGCAGCCAGCTCCTTCGGCGATTCCCTTTCCGGTTGGCATACGCGCGGACATGGCAATTTCGTACTGGAGAATAACCATCGCGGTGCCAGGCCCCCGGTAAAAACCGCTTAACTATTTCTCAATCAGTTCCCACTTGGAAGCCGCCGAATACAGGCACTGAACCGCTGACTTTTCCACTGGATATTGGCCGGGATTCGAGTCTCCGGCAGGGGCGACCTTCTCCGTTTCCATCATTACCCGCTCATTATCAATATGATACGAGCTTACCTGGCGATATCCACTACCGCCCACCTCCCTGATAAGAGGTTCTGCTTCGACCTCGAGAAAAACCGCCAGGTGTTGATTCCAGTTGTCAGCATCGGCGTCGCAAGTATAAACAATCACCGCTTCTTTACGCTCATCCCCGCACAGGTTGCCGAATTGAGCTTCGCTGGGATAAAAATAACAGGTTTTTCCCACATTATTTAAAATCTTGATGTAACGACCATAGCGTTCAATTTGATCAAGTAATATGGTTTTTACGTCCTCGGTCGATTCGCACTCCCACCCAAGGGAGTCCAGTTTTTCAATCAAACCGATTGCTTTGGGATGGCAATAATTGGCTTCATTGCGGGCATTCCATGGAAAAGTCGTAGCGGAAGATTTCGTATACCTGACGCGACAGGCGAATTCGGGATCGTTCACTACCTCCACAAACCGCGTCGCGCCATTTTTTTCACAAGCGAAACTCAGGTCCGTATCACGCGCCGATGATTCAGTGATTGTGAAAACACTACAAAAAATAAGCATGCCGGCGAGATAAACTTTATTTGACTCGCCAATCATTTTCGCTTGTCCTCCCCTGCTATTTGAAATCGTTTTTACGCGTTAGCAAACACCAGGTATCCCCAGGTAGGGGGGAATTATATCTACTCATCTTTGACAAAACCACTTTCAGCTGAATCAAACGCTGATCAAAAGATTGGCAATGCGTTGACCTTCAAACATTGGCCTGGGCCTGTTTGCGGCATTCTCCGGGCGACTGATGATAGTAGTTCTTAAACAGGCGTGAAAAAGACGATAACGAGTTGAAGCCGGTGCGGATGGCAATTTCCTGCAACTTGAGGCCTGTATCTACCACCATACGGCGTGCTGTCTGCAACCGCAAACGGCGGTAATAGGCGGCGGGTGGCATGTTCAAGGTTTGTCGAAACAGGTATTCGAGCATGCGTACCGATATATCCACCCGCCGCGCGACGGTCTTAATCGCGATCGGCTCGTCGATGTGGCGTTCCATCACGTGGATCGCAGCGGCGACCCTGGGCTCGTTGTTTTCCAGCATGCCGAGCGAAACCAGCGGCTGTGTATCCGTGGCGCTGTGCACGCCGTCATAGATAAACGCGCTCGAGACCTCGATCGCCAGCGGATAGCCATAACGTTTACGAATCAGGTAAAGCATGAAATCGAAGGTTGGCGACGCGCCACCGGTGGTAAATACCGATCCATCGATGACAAATCGATCAGGCTTCAAATTAACCTCCGGAAAGCGGGTCGCAAATTCCTCCATGTCTTCCCAGTGCGTGGTTGCAGACTTGCTCTCCAGCAAGCCGCTGCGCGCGAGTATCCAGCTGCCGGCTTCTATCCCACCCACTGCTGCAAAGTTTCGCGACAGGCGACTGATCAGTTTCAAATGTGCGGGACCGGCGTGATATTGCTGGTTGAAACCGGCAATTATAATCAGTACGTCACCGCTGCACTGCCCATCGAGCATGATGTCCGGTTCAATGACCAGGTCACAGGTCAGGCGCGCGGGTTTGCCATTAATGGTGGCTATTTTCCACTCGAATAATTCACGGCTGGCGATCCGGTTCGCGGCACGCATCGTGTCGAGCGCCGAGGCCATTGACATCATCGACGAATCGGGCAGCACCAACAGGGTGACACGAAGCTTATTCTCGCTCAGAGTGAATATGCTCATTGCGCAAATTGTCAATTATATTGCGCAAAAATGCAATCACGCCAAAATAAAGCGTGACATGATTACGCGTCCAATCAACGGAGATGCACCATGCCCTTAACCGCCAACATGAATCCATTCATTACTTGTGCCGTCACCGGTTCCGGGGGCTCCCAGGATCGCTCGCCGCACGTGCCCCGCTCACCGGAAGAAATCGCCAATAGCGCGATAGACGCAGCCAGGGCCGGGGCCGCCGTTGTGCATTGCCATGTGCGCGAACCGGATACCGGTAAACCCAGCCGACGCGTCGAACTCTACCGCGAAGTCGCCGAACGCATCCGTGATGCGGAAACCGATGTGGTGCTCAACTTTACCGCGGGCATGGGCGGCGACCTGGTCTTCGGCGATCCCGAGAATCCATTACCGTTGAATGAAGCCGGCACCGACATGGCCGGCGCAACCGAGCGCGTTGCGCACGTTGCCGAATGCCTGCCGGAAATCTGCACGCTCGATTGCGGCACGATGAATTTTGCCGAAGCCGACTATGTCATGACCAACACCCCGGGCATGCTGCGCGCCATGGGCGAGATGATGACCGATCTCGGCGTACGCCCGGAGATCGAAGTTTTCGAAACCGGCCACCTGTGGTTTGCCAAGCAACTGGTGGAGGAAGGCATCATTCAGGATCCGGTCATGATCCAGATGTGCATGGGCATTCCCTGGGGCGCACCTGACGATTTGAATACCTTCATGTCGATGGTCAACAACACGCCTGACAACTGGACCTTCTCGGCATTTTCAATCGGTCGGCACGAAATGCCTTACGCCGCTGCGGCGGTGCTGGCCGGTGGTAACGTGCGGGTTGGGCTCGAAGACAATTTGTGGTTGCGCAAAGGCGAACTCGCAACCAACGCGCAACTCGTGGAAATGGCGGCGACCATCGTCACCAACATGGGTGCAACCCTGATGACCCCGGCAGAAGTGCGCGAAAAAATGCAGTTACAGAAACGCGCCCCGGTCGCAAAATAAGAGGAATCGACATGCAAAAAGTTACTACGGCCGCCATCATCGGCGGCGGCGTCATCGGCGGCGGCTGGAGCGCCCGCCTGCTCGAAAATGGTATCGATGTGCGCTGCTTCGATCCGGCAGGCGATGCCAAAACCAAACTGGATGCCGTGCTTGCCAATGCCGAACAGGCGTTCGCCAGCCTGACCAGCGTGCGTTCCAGGACCAGGGGTACGATCAGTTGGCACGACAGTGCAGCCGAGGCTGCGAGCGGTGCGCAATTGATCATCGAATCAGTGCCCGAGCGCCCGGACATCAAGCGTGCGGTTTACGCCGAGATCGAAACTACGGCGGCCAGCGACGCGGTCATCACGTCGTCGACCTCGGGTATCATGCCGACCGAACTGCAGGCCGAGATGGCGCATCCAGAGCGTCTGATGGTGGCGCACCCGTTCAACCCGGTGTACCTGCTGCCGCTGGTGGAACTGGTAGCTGGCGAAAAGACGGATGCGAAGTACATCGAATGGGGTAAGCAATTCTTCGCTGCCATCGGCATGCACCCGCTGCACTGCCGCGTTGAGATCGAGGGTTTCCTGTCGGATCGACTGCAGGAAGCGCTATGGCGCGAGGCCCTGTGGCTGTTGCACGACAAGGTCGCGACTGCCGAGGAAATCGACGCCGCGATCGCCTACGGACCCGGCCTGCGCTGGGCGCAGATGGGCACCATGCAGACGTTCCACCTGGCCGGTGGTGAAGGTGGCATGCGCGCCATGCTGGCGATGTTCGGTCCCTGCCTGAAGTGGCCCTGGACCAAGCTGATGGACGTACCCGAACTCACCGACGCATTTGTCGACGAAGTTGGCGATCAGTGCGATCAGCAGGCAGGAGGATTGACCCCGCGTGATCTCGAACGTGTGCGCGACAGTAACCTGATCGCGATCCTGCAGGCGCTGAAGGGTAACAACTGGGGCGCGGGCAAGACGCTGGCGCAGTACGAGCAGCAGTTGCTCCAGGCGGCCAACGACCCGGCTTGAATTTTTTGTGCGAGCCAACAAGCCTTACGGTGATCCCTGCAGTTTAGGTGTTATCCCCGCGTAAGCGGGGATCTCATTGGGATTGTTAGCTCGTTATGAAGTCCCCGCTTACGCGGGGATGACAGATAATTTGGAGAATCATCATGCATTTCGGACTCAGTTTTGAACAGGAAATGATCGTCGATACAGTCAGAAGCTTCGTCGAAAACGAAATCTATCCGCACGAAGCCGAAGTCGAGCGAACCGGAGAGGTGCCGCTCGAACTCGGTCACGAAATCCGCGACAAGTGCCTCGAGGCCGGCTACTTTGCCGCCAACATTTCCGACGAGTTCGGCGGTGGCGGTTTGAACAACCTCGACTTCACCCTGCTCGAACGCGAGCTGGGCCGCGCTTCTAATGCGCTCGCCGTATTCTTTGGACGCCCGTCCGGTATCCTGCAGGCCTGCAACGCCGAGCAACAGGAAAAGTACCTGTTTCCGGCGGTCAAGGGTGAAAAATTCGATGCACTGGCGATGACCGAACCCGGCGCCGGTTCCGACGTACGCGGCATGAAATGTAACGCCAAACTGGACGCTGGCGACTGGGTTGTCAACGGCAGCAAACACTTCATCAGCCACGCCAATATCGCGGACTTCGTGATTGTCTTTATCGCCACCGGCGAAGAAGAGACGCCGCGCGGACCGAAGAAAAAAATTACCTGTTTCCTGGTTGACCGTGGCACGCCCGGATTCGAAATCAGGCCCGGCTACAACTCGGTCAGCCATCGCGGTTACAAGAACTGTATTTTGAACTTCGATAACTGTCGTCTGCCGGTGTCGCAAATCCTCGGTGAGTTGCACGGTGGCTTCGACGTCATGAATGAATGGCTTTATGCAACCCGTCTGACCGTCGCCGCCACCAGCGTCGGCCGCGCACGCCGTGCCTTCGACTACGCCCTGCCCTATGCCGTGGAACGCAAGCAGTTCGGTCAGCAGATCGGCAAATTCCAGGGTGTTTCCTTCAAACTCGCCGACATGATTACTGACATCGACGCGGCGGACTGGCTGACCCTGTCGGCGGCATGGCGTCTGGACGAGGGGCTCGAAGCCAACCGCGAAATTGCCAGTGCCAAGGTCTTCGCCACCGAAATGCTGTCACGCGTCACCGACGAAGCCATCCAGATCTTCGGCGGCATGGGCCTGATGGACGAATTGCCACTGGAACGTTTCTGGCGCGATGCGCGCGTGGAGCGCATCTGGGACGGTACTTCCGAAATCCAGCGGCATATCATTTCACGCGAACTGCTGCGTCCGCTGGGCGGTTAAATGCGACTCGAGAGGGTACTCCGCCCCAAATCGATCGCGGCCATCGGCGGCCTGCAGGCCAGCCGCGTGGTCGAGCAGTGCAAGCTAATGGGTTACGCAGGCGAAATCTGGCCGGTACATCCGAGTAAAACCGAAATCCACGGCCTGCCGGCATACCAGTCAGTGCAGGACCTGCCCGGCGTACCTGACGCCGCGTTTATCGGTGTCAATCGTCATCTCACCATAGAGGTTGTCAAAGAGTTACGCGACATCGGTTGCGGCGGCGGCGTATGCTTCGCGGCCGGTTTTCTCGAAGCCGATGAAACCGGTGGCGAGCTGCAATCCGAGTTAATCGAAGCTGCCGGTGATATGCCGGTACTCGGACCCAACTGCTATGGCTATATCAATTACGCCGACGGCGCCCTGTTGTGGCCCGATCAACAGGGCGGCAAGCGCCTCGATAACGGCAAGTCAGGCGTTGCGATCATTGCCCAGTCATCGAATATCGCGATCAATTTCACGATGCAGAAACGTGGCCTGCCGCTGTCCTATATCTTTACCGTCGGCAACCAGGCACTGGTCGGCATTTCCGAGCTCGCGCTCAATCTGCTCGAGGATCCACGGGTCACCACGCTCGGCATTTATATCGAGGCCTTTGATTCAGTCACCGCGTTTGAAGAACTCGCCAGAAAATCGCGCGCGCTGAACAAACCCGTGGTGGTGTACAAGGTCGGCAAAAGCGAACAGGCACAGGCGGCGGCCATGTCGCACACCGCGTCACTGGTCGGATCGCACGCGGTCAGCAGCGCTTTTCTCGAACGCAACGGTTTCGGCCAGGCGGACTCGATCCCGGTCTTCCTGGAAACCCTGAAACTGCTGCACCTGCATGGTCCACTGGAAGGTTACCGGGTATCGTCGATGAGCTGTTCGGGCGGTGAAGCCAGCATCATCGCGGACTCCGCCGAAAAACGAAAAGTCTATTTCCCGGATCTCGATGAGGCCCACAAGATGAAACTGCACGCGGCGCTGGGGCCGTTGGTGGCGATCGCCAATCCACTCGATTATCACACCTACAGCTGGGGTAATCGTGAAGTCATGGAAGCTACCTATAGCGCGATGACCGAGATCGGCTTCGACATGAACTACCTGATTCTCGACTTCCCTCACCCGGCGCGTTGCGACGACTGGGAATGGCATATCGCGGTCGATGCGTTCGAGGCAGCGCTCAAAAGCAACAACGCCAAAGGCGCGTTCGTGGTCGGTATGGCCGAAAATATTCCCGAGGACTACACCAACAACTACAGCGAACGCGGCATCGTCAGCTTTTACGGTATCGATGAAGCGTTGCAGGCGACCGAAATCGCCGCCGATATCGGTATCGCCTGGAAACAGGAACTGCCCGACCCGATCATGCAACTCGATGCAACCGGGGAAGGCAGGACGACGCTCGATGAGGCCACTGCCAAGCAGGACCTCAGCGAGTTCGGCGTTCCGGTACCGTCCGGCGCCCGGGTTGATTCGGTTACCAGCGCGGTGGAACTTGCCGCCAGGCTTGGATACCCGGTCGTATTAAAGGCGCTAGGCATCGCTCACAAAACCGAACACGACGCGGTACGACTGAACCTTGCCACGGCTGAAGCAATCGAGCAGGCGGCAACCGGGTTGTTCAAACTCAGCGATCAACTTTACCTGGAAGCGATGAAGCCGGCGCTGGTCGAGCTCATCGTCGGAGTGACGCGCGACCCGCAATTCGGCCTGGTACTGGCGATCGGCAGTGGTGGTATCCTGGTCGAATTACTGAAAGACGCGAAGACGTTGCTGATACCGGCACAAGGTCACGAAATCGAGGCCGCGGTGCGCAGCCTCAAGTCGGCACCCTTACTTAACGGCTACCGTGGCAAACCCGCCGCTGATATCGAAGCCACTGTGGCGGCAATACTGGCTATTCAGGAGTATGCCATCTCGCAGGCAGGCTCACTGATCGAGCTTGACGTCAACCCATTACTGATCGGCGCGCAAGGCGAAGGCGTGTTTGCTGCCGATGCACTTATCGTTCTAGAGGAGCAGGAATAAATGTCTGATGTACTCACTACCCGCAGTGAAGGCGGGGTTTTAGAAGTTACCCTGGATCGGCCCAAGGCAAACGCCATCGATCTTCAAACCAGTCGCGAAATGGGAGAAATCTTCAAGGGATTTCGTGACGACCCTGAGCTACGCGTAGCCATCGTCAAGACCGCTGGCGATAAATTCTTCTGTGCCGGCTGGGATCTGAAAGCCGCGGCCGATGGTGACGCGGTCGACGGTGACTATGGTGTCGGTGGTTTTGCCGGCCTGCAGGAATTGCGCGCACTCAATAAACCGGTAATCGCAGCGGTTAACGGCATGGCCGTGGGCGGTGGCTTCGAACTGATGCTTTCAGCGGATCTTATCTATGCCGCCGATCACTCGACCTTTGCCCTGCCCGAAATCAGGGCAGGCACCCTCGCCGATGCCGCTACCCTCAAGCTGCCCAGGCGCATTCCGTACCATATTGCAATGGAAATGCTCTACCGGGGACGCTGGATGGATTCCGCAGAAGCACTGCGCTGGGGCCTCATCAACGAATCCCTGCCGGTTGATCAATTGATGGATAGGGTCTGGGAAGTGGCGCGCGAGTTGGCCTCCGGGCCTCCGCTGGTGTTCGCATCGATCAAGGAAGTCGCTCGCGAAGCCGAGTCAATGAAATTTCAGGAAGGCATGAACTGGATCACCAAGCGTCAATTCGCGACCGTCGATACGCTTTATGGCAGTGAGGACAACATGGAAGGTTTCAGGGCCTTCGCCGAAAAACGCGACCCGGTGTGGAAAGGCAAGTAAATTCTGTCTCACCGTGGCTTGTCCCGAAGCGTCCGACCGACGGGGCCCAGCAAGACAATCCGGTCGCAGGCCGAGCTTATTTCGATTATCACTGAACTGGTGTAATGTGCGTTGTTCGAACACATTTTTATAACTGGATCCCGTGGTCAAGCCACGGGATGACATGAAATGAACGAAAATCAGCCCCTGTGGTCACCCAGCCAGGCCAGCATCGACGCGGCCAACATGACCCGGTTTATCGCGCAGGTGAATCAGAATTACGGACTGGAACTTTCCGACTACGACGCGCTTTACCAATGGTCTGTCGACGAAAAAGAATCGTTCTGGTCAGAAGTCTGGGATTTCTGCGGCATCATTGGCGACAAGGGTGAACGCATACTGGTCGATGGCGACCATATCGAAACCGCCGAGTGGTTTCCCGATGCCAGCCTCAACTTTGCCGAAAATCTGCTGCGCCGAAAAGATAGCCAGGTCGCCATCTACTTCCGTGCCGAGGACCAGGTCGAGTACTCGCTGACCTACCAGGAACTCTACGCACAGGTCGCCAGCGTGGCCGCCTGGCTCAAAGCGAGAGGACTACAGCCCGGCGACCGGGTCGCAGCCTATATACCCAACATGCCCGAAGCCGTGGTCGCAATGCTCGCCGCCACCAGCCTCGGGGCGGTGTGGACCTCGACTTCACCCGATTTCGGCGAAGACAGTGTGGTCGATCGCTTCGGCCAGACTGAACCGAGATTCCTGTTCACTGTGGACGGTTATTTTTACAACGGCAAGAGACACGATCTCAGCGCCAGGATCAAAAAAATCTCTGCACAGTTGCAGAGCGTCGAAAAGATTATCCAGATAAACCTGGCGGGATTCGGTAACAGCATCGACGCGGTCGACTGGACTGACATCATTGCCAAACCGGTCGACAGGATCGAATTTATACCACGCAGGTTTAACGATCCTCTCTACGTGCTGTACTCCTCGGGCACCACCGGCAAACCGAAATGCATCACCCATAAGGTCGGTGGCACGCTGATCCAGCACCTGAAAGAGCAGATGCTGCATTGTGATGTGCATCCCGGGGATCGCGTGTTTTATTTCACCACGCTGGGCTGGATGATGTGGAACTGGCTGGTGAGCGCCCTGGCTAGCGAGGCTGCGCTGATACTCTACGACGGCTCGCCTTTTTATCCGGATGGTGAAGTGCTGTGGCGCTACGCCGAGGATACCGAAATGACTCTGTTCGGTACCTCGGCCAAGTATATCGACGCGATGAAGAAGGCCAATCTGCAGCCGCGCGAAAAATTTGACCTGTCCGCGCTGCGTTCGATCGCGTCCACCGGTTCGGTGCTGGCGCCGGAAAGCTTCGACTATGTTTATCAGAACATCAAGCAGGATGTCTGTCTCGCGTCGGTTTCCGGCGGTACCGACATCGTTTCCTGCTTCGTCATCTGTTGCCCGCTACTACCGGTTTATCGTGGCGAAATTCAGTGCAGGGGGCTCGGTCTCGCCGTCGACGTATTCGACGAAGACGGTAACGCATTGCGTAACCAGAAAGGCGAGCTGGTTTGCACGCAAACTTTCCCCTGTCAGCCGGTTTACTTCTGGGCCGACGCAAGCGGCGAAAAGTATCACAACGCTTATTTCGCCCGCTTCGACAATGTCTGGCACCACGGCGACTACGTCATGCTGACCGATCACAACGGTATTGTCATTTACGGCCGTTCCGATGCCACCCTGAATCCAGGTGGAGTACGCATCGGCACGGCAGAAATTTACCGACATGTCGAACAGCTCGACGATATCGTCGAGAGCATCGTTATCGGGCAGGAATGGGAAGATGATGTGCGCGTGGTTTTGTTTGTTATTTTAAAACCCGGTGTTGAACTCGATGAGAATCTGCAAACCCTGATTCGCCGTACTGTGCGCGAAAAATGCACCCCGCGCCATGTCCCCGCCAGGATCATCCAGGTAGACGAAATTCCGCGTACCAAGTCGGGCAAAATCGTTGAGCTCGCGGTGCGTGAAGTAGTACATGACCGTGCAGTCAAAAACATCCATTCACTTGCGAATCCGGAAGCACTCGAGCTATATCGAGACCTGCCGCAACTGCAAGACTAGCACTTGAATTCAAAAACTATTCTGCTGAACTGGGCGTTGCTAATGGTGCTGGTAGCACTGTGGGGGACGTCCTTCATGGTCACCGCTATTTCAGTCGACACCATCGACCCGGTTTCGATTGTATTTTATCGTCTGACCCTGGGCGCGCTCGTATTGGCGTTAGTCGTCTACGCTCGCGGGCACAGCATCCCGCTGGAATGGCGTACCTGGGGCGGATTTTTGGTGATGGCAATCGTTGGCAACGCCTTGCCTTTTTTCCTGATCTCCTGGGGGCAACAGGAAATCGACTCGGGTGTCGCCGGTATGATCATGGCAATAATGCCTTTACTGACCATGGTGTTTGCCCATTACTTTGTTGCTGACGAAACGCTCAATCGGTACAAGATACTCGGCTTCGCGCTCGGTATTACCGGGATTATCCTGCTGCTCGGTCCAGTGTTCAAAGGGGGCGGTCGGGAATTCTGGAGTGGCCTCGCCATTTTTACCGCGGCTTCCTGTTATGCAGTCAATTCGATTCTGATCAAACGCTTACCTCGCTTCAACCCGATGGTTGGCGCCTGCGGGGTATTGGTCATGGCGAGCCTGGTGATGCTGCCTGTGTGGCTGGTAATGGCACCCGAAAACAACAGCATCAGCCAGCATTCGATGCTGGCCGTGGTCTGGCTCGGTATCGGCCCAACCGGCATTGCGACGATTGTCCTGTTCCTGGTAATAGACCGCGCCGGACCTACTTTCCTGTCAACGATAAACTACCTGATCCCGGTGGTGGCTTTTTTGTGTGGCGCCTGGTTACTTTCGGAACCCGTTACCTGGCAACACTTCGTCGCCCTGGCAACAATACTGGGGGGCATAGGCATCACCCGTATCAGGGTGAACCAAGCGCTGCGCTGAAATGATCGACAAACGCATGCACCCTGGCCGAACGCGCCAGATCGGGATGCGTCAATATCCATAGCCCGGTGGTCAGTTCGCGGGTTGGCGCATCCAGCCGTATTAATGTTTGCGACGCAGCGCCCAGAAAACCGGGTAACAGTGCGAGACCCATACCCGACTCCGCCACAATGCGCATTGCGACAAATGAGTCGCAGCGCAAACAGATATTGGCCGCCGGGATAGTCGCATCAAACCAGGTCCCCACCGGCGTACTCACCAGGCTATCGGTAAATCCTATCCAGCGTTGACTGAAAACACTGTCGTCGGTCATGCTATGCAGAAATTCCGCAGCCGCATAAACGCCGAACTCGACATCGCAAAGCCTGCGCCCAACCAGATTTGCCTCCGGTTGCCGGGTTGGCCGGATCGCGACATCGGCATCACGCCGATGCAGGTCGAGAATGTTGTTGGTAGCCAGCAGGTCAACCACGATGTAGGGATGTTTCTCGCGGAATGTCGCCAGATGCGGCCCTAGCATGGACAGTATAAAGCTGTCGGTCGTCGTCACCCGCAACTCGCCTTCGAGTTTCAACTCGTGACCGGCGATCTGACGTTGCATATCGAACAAGGTGTTTTCTACTTCGCGAGCAGCGTTGATCATCTTTTCGGCTTCAGGGGTTAACACGTAGCCTGTATCCCCGCGATCGAAGATCCGGCAGTTAAGATTTTCCTGAAAAGTATTGATCCGTCGCAATACCGTGGTGCGATTTACGTCAAGTTCTCGCGCCGCCGCCGCAATCGAGCCCTTGTTGGCGACCATCAATACGTAACGTAGGTTATCCCAGTTGATATGCTGCATAATTGCAGCACTATAGCGCAAAAATAGGTAATTTGATGTAAAAATATTGCGTGCTACTATATGTTTCTTCAGTTTGACACAAACCAGGTTGGAGTCCTCACCTCTCGAAAAGATAGCGGTTTTATCGAACGGACTCTATACGCTGTAAACGAAACCCGAATAATCACTGATGGAACAAATCCTCAACAGGCCAGAAATTCAAAGCGCGGTGGTCCCGTTTACCGCGGCACTGCTGGGTTATTTCGGCTTACGGAAACACACCCCAGCCGCATGGATATGGGCTCTTTTTGCCGCTTTCCTGATTGCGGCGGGCCTGATCAACGGCGCTACGTTTACGCCCCTGACCGGCACCCGAAAAATCATTCTACTGGTATTGGCATCGTTAATCGTCGCCGCACTCGGTCCGGTCGTTGTTCAGCAAGCCAGACTTCAGCGCAGCGTCTCGGCCGCGCTTGGAATTATCGCAATACTGCTGGTTTTCTGGGCGGTCGTGACACGCATGGAGGTAACGGCGATAGCCCTGTTCCTGGTTGGCGGGGTGGCGCTTGTTTTATGGCTAACGTGGATATTCGATCGAATTAGCGATGATCCTGCGCGACTTCACGGCGCCGGATTCAGCCTGTTGCTCGGCACCGGTCTAAGCGCCACCGCCGGGGCCTCGGCTTTACTCGGTCAACTCGCTCTGGCCCTGTCAGCCTCATCCGGCGCCGTATTGCTGGGCTGGGTGCTGACCGGCAAAACTGGCAAATCGAACCAGGCGAGCGGATCGATCTCGACCCTCCCCTATGTTTTGGCACCGGTTTTACTCGGTCTGGCCGCGGTCATATTTGCGCGTCTGCCCTGGTATGCACTGATACCGCTGGCATCGATTCCGCTGGTGACCAGGCTACTGCCAGGGGAGTTAGAATCCCGCTTTTTGCGGTCAGTAGTGAGCACTCTTCCCGGTCTGCTTATTGCGCTCGCTGTGGCCTTCTGGATATGGCAGAGCGGGAGTTCCGCTTCGGGATACTGACGCAGAAGTACCTTAATTTGAGATGAAGTTAACTTACGACAACGACACAAAGGAAAAAGAAATGAAGAAAATATTAATATTGGCAACACTCGCAACTTTACCATTCAATGCGCTGATGGCTGCCAGCTACACTGCTGATCCGAGTCATACCTATGTCAGCTTCGCGATAAACCACCTCGGCTTTTCAACCATGCGCGGCAAATTTGACAAGCAGTCCGGTTCGCTTGAATACGATCCATCCACAAAGAGCGCCTCGGTTAAAATTGAGATCGAAGCCGCATCGATTGATACGGGTCATGACAAGCGAGATGAACATTTAAAGTCGCCGGATTTTCTCAACGCGGTTGAAAACCCGACCATCACCTTCGAATCTACAGCAACAAAGTGGAATGGCGACAAGCTGGCATCGGTGACCGGCAATTTGACCATTCTGGGGGTTAGCAAGCCGGTAACACTGCAGGTTACTTCGATTAATTGCGGTGAGCACCCGTTCAGTAAAAAAGATGTTTGCGGTTTTGACGCGACGGGATCGATCAAGCGCAGCGATTTTGGTGTCAACTACGGACTCCCGGGAATTGGTGAAGTGCTCGATCTGAATATCGAACTCGAAGCAACTAAAAATTAAGCCTTTGAAACGTCCGCTATGCGCTGTAGTGGACTTTGTCAAATTACACTGGAAACTAACTGAGGAGTTCTACCATGAAAATCTTAACCCAATGCTGTTTGCTGCTCATCGGCCTTTCATTCGCACTACCGGGAATGGCCGCGAAAGACCCCAAGCTGAACGCCATCAAGGCCCGGCAGGGTGAAATGCAACTACGTGCTTTCAACGCCGGCCCACTGTTTGCGATGGTCAAGGGTAAGATCGAATACAACGCTGAGCTTGCTTCCAAACTAGCCGGTAATCTCAAGCTAATGCTCGACCTCGACAATGGGCGTGCCTGGGCAAAAGGCAGTGACAACGATGCCTATCCCGGTAAAACAACGGCACTACCAAAGATCTGGACGACTTACCCGGAAATCAGTGAATATGGCAAAAAATACGCCTCAGCCGTTAAAGATCTGGCAGCTGTAGCCGGTACTGGCGCTGATGCGCTTAAATCAAAAATGGGAGCGCTTGGTAAATCCTGCAAGGGATGCCACGACGAGTTTCGCGAGAAAAAGTAAGCCGGGGACTTCTTGCCGGGGTTTCAACTCGACAAAACCCAGGACCTCGTACCACAGCTGTGGCAAGGGATCCTGATTTCCACCGGGTGCATCAACTGCGACCTCAGTAAGACCAGGCCCTTTGATTTGATCCAATGACTTTTTTAGCGCGGATACATATGATGCACGCATGATCGCAGTAATGCGCTTACTCACCCTGTCGTGCATACTCGTCGCGCTATCACCATTGTGCGCTATCGCACAAACGCAGGCCGACGAAAAATTGCTGGCGCGTGGGAAATACGTGCTGCAGATCAGCGGCTGCAGCCATTGTCATACCGCCGAAGACGGCGTGCTGCTGGCCGGCGGACGGGCGCTGGTAACAGCTTTCGGAACCTTCTATACCCCTAACATCACGTCGCACAAACCGCTGGTATCGGCGCCTGGAGTGTCGCCGATTTTCAGTATGCACTGCACGAGGGGGTATCACCGGACGGCAGCGACTACTACCCGGCGTTTCCTTACACTTCCTATACGCGCATTGTCGACGATGACCTGCGCGCCTTGTATGCCTACATTTTATCGCTGCCCGCAGCGGAACAACCTAACCGCGACCACGAACTGGCATGGTTTCTGCGTTGGCGGGTCGCAGCGAAAGCCTGGAAATGGCTGTTCTTCAACGCCGCTGAATCTCAACAGCGCTCTGCGCAGGGCGCACAACGGGATCGTGGCGCTTACCTTGCCGAAGCCATGGGGCATTGCGGTGAATGTCACACACCACGTAACATTTTCGGAGCGCTACGCGTAGATCTCGCCTACGCTGGCAACGCGCAGGGACCGGAAGACGAACTAGTACCCAATATAACGCCGCACAAGGATACCGGCATCGGCGACTGGAGCCGGGCGGAGCTGCTCGAGTTTTTACAATTCGGCGAACTTCCCGACGGGGAGTACGCCGCCGGGTCGATGGACCAGGTGATCGAAGGCATACGGCATTTGACGCCGGAGGACCGCGGCGCGCTAACCGACTATCTCCGTGGCTTGCCCCCGATCGATAACCGCGTCGGCGGCTGATGGTTGCCAGACCGAAACGACTTTAACGCGATCCTGGTGGCCTGTTGCGAAGTCAGGATTCAGCGCGCGGCGACGAACCGGTTTTCCAGTGTTTAATTGAGTTGGCATAGTAATTGAGTACATCCAGCGCCTCTGGCTTCGCTCGAATCAGACCATCCCTGCTCTCGATAAAACCACGTCCTTCGAGCATGGTCAACGCTGCAGTCAATACGTCCTCGCAGGCATTAGCTGATATTTTTATCGGTGCTCCTTTGGCTTGTAGATCCCCGATGCGTGCGACCGCCACCGTCTTGGCACCCAGTTCGCTGAGCCAGTCCGATTGATTTGCCAGCATCACCTCGCACATTAATGCAACCGGCAGAATTGGCACCACGGCGGAAATTTCATCCATCAACTGGTGACTTAGCTTTTCGATATGTGCAAAGCGTACCTCGTGATCAAGCGTCGACAGGTCGATTCCCTGTTGTTGGCAGTACTCAGACATCGATACCGGATGGCCGAAATTGACAGCTGCGTAGCCAAACCGAAACCAGCGTTTTTCGCGGCTCATCAATAGAGTCTTAAGCGCAAATTTAAAGCTGGTTTTAATGACAAACCAGGTGCTTCTCCTGGTGGACTCCGGATCCAGTTTTCGTAACAGGCTAACATCCTCCAGCACGCGGTCATAATTGACCCCCACCGGCACAAATACGACATCACGATCTATGTCAAGATGGTAGTCGCGCAGCATATAGTCGAGAAAACCCTGCTTTGGCTGGCGCAGCAATCCGTCTCGCGTCAATCCTCCCTCGAGAAAAACCGCCTGGCATACCCCTGCCCGCGTGGCGAGATTAACGTAGCGTTCCAGTACCCGGCGATAAAGTGCATTGCCCGAGTTCCGGCGCACAAAAAATGCACCCATCGATTTGATTAAGGATTGCAGTGGCCAGATCCTGGCCCATTCACCGACCGCGTAAGAAAGCGCTGCCTTTTCGGCTACCAGAAACGATACCAACACGTAATCCATATTGCTGCGATGATTCATGACGAAGACGACGCTTGCATTCGGATCGACCCGGGATAGTTCGCCATCGTCATACAATCCAACCCGTACCCGGTAGAGCATGTGGCCCACGGTCCTGGCCAGCCAGTAACCGAATCGAAAGTAGACATAGGCATTGAATGATGGCGCGATCTCGTTGGCGTAACGCAGAACTTTTTCATGAACAACCGCTTTGCTCATATTGTGTTCTGCGGCATATTCTTTCATTGCCGCAACGACCTTGTCGTCAAACGCCAACTGGTCAATAAGAGCCTGCTTGCGGGTGAGTTGAAACGGCCTGATTTCGATATTGAGTCGGGTATTAACCTCCTCGATGATCCGCACGACCCGTCGCCGCAAATAGCGTCGAACTCCGGGCAACAGCACATGATCCAGAATCACCCATAAGGCCGCCATCAGCAGCAGCACAAACAACCATAGCGGTAGTGTTATCGAGCCCTCCATCAGGATCGCAGGTAGGACGCACCGTTGACGTCGACGATGCATCCGGTCATGAATTCGGGCGCGTCCAGCGCGAGAAAGCAGATCGTCTTACCCAGTTCTTCGGGTTGTGCGACGCGACCAATGGTACTTTGATTCCTGATACTGTCACCCTCGGGTGAGGCCAGCACCGCGGCCGCCATTTCAGTTTCGACAAAGCCCGGCGCCACGGTATAGACAAACACGCCTTTCGGACCCAGCGCCTGTGCCAGCGATTGGCCCATCGCATTCATCCCGGCTTTGGAGGCGCCGTACCAGGGCATCAGGGGTTCGCCACGAAACGCACCGCGCGAGGACACATTGACGATTCGACCACCACCCCGGGCTATCATTTTCTTGCCCGCACAAAAGCACAAATTGCTCGCTGCCGTGAGATTGGTGGTGACAATGCGCTGCCAGGTTTCCTGCCAGGTGGCATAGTCGATATCTTCGAACTGATGACGTTGCGATATGCCGGCGTTATTTACCAGCACGTCGAGACCATCGAAGGCCCGGTGTGCGTCTTCGACCAGCTGTTCGGCCGCGGCAGGATCGGTAATATCACACTGAAACAGTTGATGACCGTCACCTTCCAGCTGTGCCAGGG
>JBATHL010000340.1:0-5328 GCA_049666745.1 Gammaproteobacteria bacterium | reverse complement strand
CTCGTTGAGTTGCAGTATGCCATCGGAATTCGCATCGATGATCTGCGCAAATCCAACGTTACCCCACTTCTGGATCCATTCCAGCGCCTGCACATCGGCGATCGATTTGCCGATGATGCCCGTCGCCAACTCAGGATCGAGAATCTGCAGCTTGGTGAAAGTCGCCAGTGCAGGAGCGGTGAAGTAGAGCAGGAAGATGAACATCAGCGACCAGGCAACCGATTGGCGCGCAGCTCTGACCGAAGGTGTGGTGAAGTAACGCATCAGGATGTGTGGCAATGATGCCGTACCCATCATCATACAGGCGACCAGGGTGACGAACTTCCAGCTGGCCATGGCGGAATCACCTGCAGCGGCAAACGGAACCGTAAGGGCTTTCAAGCCCCCCTTGGCACCCGCTACCGGATCCAGTGTTCCAAGACCATGCAATGCTTCCAGTTCGGTAATACGGGCGACCGCATCACCATAAACGAACTGCGGAATCAGACCGAAGCCCTGCTTGTTGGACATCCAGAATACCGGGACCAGGTAAGCGATGATCAGTACGATGTACTGTGCCACCTGGGTCCAGGTTACCGCACGCATACCGCCCAGCATCGAGCACAGCAGAATACCGAACAGACCGAACCAGACACCCACTTCAAATGGAATTTGCAGTGCGCGTGCCGCGATCGTCCCCGTTGCATTGATTTGCGCGGTTACATAAGTAAACGACGCCACTGCCAATACGATAACGCCGAGGAAACGCGGCAGGTTACCGCCATAGCGGGTACCAATGAAGTCAGGCACCGTGTAGCAGCCAAACTTACGCAGGTAAGGCGCCATCAGCGAGGCCACCAGGATATAACCCCCGGTCCAGCCAACCACAAACGCGAGGTAACCGTGTCCACCGAAGTAGATACCACCGGCCATCGCCACGAATGAAGCACCCGACATCCAGTCTGCCGCAGTTGCCATACCATTGAACACCGCGGGAACTTGACGACCCGCAACATAATAGGCATCGACCGCCATGGTTCTCGACAGGAAGCCGATAGCGGCGTAGATAACGATGGTGAAAGCAACGAACAGGATACCAATCGTATCCGCACCAACGCCCATCTGCTCCAGGATTGCCATTAAAAGAACGAATACCAGGAAGCCCCCGGTATACATGCCGTATATTTTTGGCAGGTTTTCTATAAAGGTCCCGCCAGCCATTTTCTGTGCCATGGTCTAGTCCTCCTCGGCCAGGCCGCAATCGCGGTCAATTCTGTCCTGTGATCTTACAAACCAGAACAAGGTGAGCACGAATACGATCTCGGAACCCTGAGCGGCCATGTAAAAACCGAGCGGCCAGCCAAAGAAGGTAATCGAGTTCAAGGATGCGGCAAACCAGTGCACGACGAAAGAGAAGATAAACCAGATGGTGAGAGTAACGATCATCAACGACTTTGTTCTGCGCCAATGCTCCTCCCGTTTGGAAGTATCAATCATACAATCCCCCTGTTAAACAGATTAAAACAACGTTATCGTTTGGTTGTGCGTACGATTTATATTTTTATCACGAGGCCAATATGCCCAGAATTCGTGGTATTTACTAGACAAAAACCCTAATATTCGTGGTGAGATCCGCCAATTTGGTACATTTTTTCTAAATCCGAATTTTTCCTGTTACATTTGGTAACAAATCATCAAAGAATTACCGTGAAAGCACGCGAAATCGTTAAAACCTATGTCAACCCCCTCTTTACTCGCAGTTACTGGCAAATGCTGGGCGATTACATCGGTATCGGCAAACATAGGAAAGCAGAAGTCATAACCGACAAAGATACCCTGGTCAGTTTCCTCAACACCCGTTCGAGCCATGTCGCGCAAACTTCGCTGTACGGTTATCTGCGCACTCGCGCGGGGACGCGTTTTCCGGAAATGTTCGAAAACCCGGATATTCTTACGTCAATAAACATCGCTAAATGGCACATCTGGCTGGCCTGCGTATCGGATCTCAGCATCTTTATCGGCCAACACATGCACCAGTCGGGGAAAATTGCTGAGGCAGATATTCAGCAACTGATGTCGACCGTGTTACTGCAGGTACTGGATGAAACCGGTCACCCGGAGGAAGCCGGTGAGGACTTCGTCGCGGCGCGGGAAAAAATCATTCAGCGAATTGCCAGCTGTGACTGGAAACTGCAGCGTGACGACGACGCCGTGTTCAGCCAGAGCCCGGAAGCCCTGTTTTACTGGTCACCCATCGCCGATGAACTAAAGCAGCGCGACGAGGGTATCGTCAAAAATTCGGTCCGCTTTCGCTGGATCGAGGTGCGCCGCAGTTTGCGCAAACTGCTCAACTGCAACGCAGTCGCGGAAACCCTGCGCGCCGCAGAGCTTTAACCTGCGGATTAGCGCAGTGCCGCCAACGCCTGTTGCATGGTTTCTGACAGGCTGGTTTTCTGCCGACCTTCGGCATCGAAATTTTCAGCACCGAGCCAGTTTTCAAACACTGCCCTGGCCGTCGGCCATTCACGGTCCAGTATTGAAAACCACGCCGTATCGCGATTGCGTTGTTTGTACATTGTTGCCTGACGAAAAATCCCTTCGAACATGAATCCAAGACGTCTTGCCGCTGCACAGGACGGCTGATTGAGGGCATCGCATTTCCACTCGTAGCGTCGATAACCCCAGACATCGAACACCTGGCGCATCATCAAATACATCGCCTCGGTAGAAATCGGCTTGCCCTGCATCAGCGGTGAAAAATGAATATGTCCGACCTCGATAACGCCGACGCCGGGTTCGATGCGCAGATAACTCGCGACCCCGACCGCCTTTCCGGTGGCAAGATCGACGACACTGAAAAAACAGGGATCATCGCCGAGACAGGCCGAAAGCATCCAGCTGCGCAGCGCTTCCTCGGTGGCGAACGGGCCATAGGGCAGATAGGTCCAGTTGCGTTGGTCCGGGTCCTCCGCGAATGCCACGAACAGGTCACTCGCATGTTTATCCAGATCGACGGGTTCCAGGCGGCACAGCCTGCCCTGCATGGTCGCACCGCGGGGATGCTCACAAGCCTGCCAGTCAGGTACCGGGAATCCGATCGGCTGACCGAGATCATTGATAAGTTCGGGCATCGCAACCACCTCAAATTTGAATTGTTAAAGCCGACATGATTTAAGTACACTTGCCCACGCCTGGCACAATCGTTCAAGTCTACAACCTGTCAGCACGGTGGGGAACCCAATCATGTTAATGCTCGACGCCGACAAGATACTGAATAGTCTGTCATTCACGACCCTGGTCGATGAGCTCGCCGCGATGCACCGCGACCCGATCGGCCTGGTCGATGAAATGTTGATGGAGTCCAGGGACGCCAACGACAACGTCAGTCATTTTTTCATTCGCACCGGCTGGCAGCCTGAAAAGGCGGTAGGCGCGAAGGTAATCACCGTTTTCCCACGCAATAACCAGCAACGCGAGTGGCCATCTATCCAGGCGGTTTACATTTTATTCGAAGGCGTAAACGGCACCCCGATCGCCTGTCTCGACGGTACCGCGTTGACCTGGATAAAAACCGCAACCGATTCGGCGCTCGGCAGTCGCCTGCTGTCACGCGAGAACATCGAAAACATGCTGATGATAGGCGCGGGCCAGATGGCGCCCCACCTGGTGAGCGCACATTGTGCCGTGCGCCCATCATTGAAACAGGTACATATCTGGAACCGAACGGGAGACAAGGCGGCCGCATTGTGCGCGAGTCTTGCCGAAAAATTTCCCCAGATCGAGTTCGCGCCGGCGAGTGAAATCGAGGCTGGTGCTAGAGATGCCGACCTGATTTGCTCGGC
Source organism: Gammaproteobacteria bacterium (assembly GCA_049666745.1). GTDB lineage: Bacteria > Pseudomonadota > Gammaproteobacteria. The sequence continues at coordinate 1,507 of JBATHL010000340.1, read as the reverse complement.
CATTGGCTGTGAAGCCCCGATCATTCAGGGCGCATGGCTCAAGCCCGGCGTCCACGTCGATTTGATCGGCGCCTATACGCCCGCAATGCGCGAAGCAGATGACGAATGTTTGCGCCGCGGTAGCCTGTTTGTCGATGCCCGGGAAACCACCCTGCATCACATCGGCGAACTGATGATCCCGCTAGCCAGTGGCGTAATCAGCGAGCACGACGTGCTCGCTGATCTCTCCGACCTGTGCCAGCAACGCCACGCAGGACGCCAATCCGATGCAGAAATCACGCTGTTTAAAAATGGCGGTGGCGGCCATCTTGATTTAATGTGTGCGCGAATCCTGCATCAACATTGCCAAGGCTCATGAGTACCAGTATTCGACTCGAAGATATCAAGGCCGCGCGCGAACGTATCGCGCCGCACATCATCCCGCTGCGCATCGCTGCATCGGCTGCACTGTCAAAGCAGTTTGACTGCGAGATACTGCTTGCGCATGAGTACCTGCAAACCACCGGCGCCTTCAAACTGCGCGGCGCGATGAATTCGGTGCTGCAACTCGACAGCAAGACGACAGGAGTTACCGCAGTCTCGACCGGCAATCATGGCCGGGCACTCGCCTGGTCCGCCAAACAGGCTGGCGTAGCCTGCATTATCTGCATGTCGGAGCTGGTGCCGCAGAATAAGCTTGAAGCGATTCGGGGGCTCGGCGCCGAAACCCGCATCATCGGCAAATCCCAGGATGAAGCCGAAATCGAGGCCAACCGCCTGGTGGCCGAAGAAGGCTATACGATGATTCCCCCTTTCGATCACCCACATGTGATTGCCGGCCAGGGCACCCTCGGCCTGGAAATGCTGGAACAGGTCCCCGACGTCGATACCGTGCTGGTACAGCTTTCCGGTGGCGGCCTGGTTTCCGGCATTGCGCTCGCGCTGAAGTCACAGCAACCGGGCATTCGCGTGATCGGCATTTCGATGGAGCGAGGCTGTGCCATGGCGGCATCACAAAAGGCCGGCAAGCCGATCGAAGTCGAAGAGTTGCCCACCCTTGCCGATTCGCTGGGCGGCGGCATCGGTCTCGACAACCAGCTGACTTTCAACATGGTGCGCGACTATGTCGATGACATCGTGCTGCTCAGTGAAACTGAAATTGCCGATGGCATCCGTCATGCCTATTTCGAGGAGCAGGTCATCCTCGAAGGCGGCGGTGCAGTGGGTTTGGCCGCCCTGCTCGCGGGCAAGGTCAGCCCCGGCAGGAAAACCATCGTCCTGCTGAGCGGCAAAAATATCGATATGCAACAGCACAGAAAAATAATCAACCAGGAGGAGTACTGAAACCCGTGGCCGATATCAGGATTTTGACCGAAGCGGAATTGCGCAGCCAGATACAGCTCGACCTGGATGCGATCGAGTGCGTCGAGGGAGCTTTTCATGCACTGGCGACCAAGTCAGTTATCATGCCGCCGATCATGCGTCTCGACATCATCGAAAACAATGGTGAAATCGATGTCAAAACCGC
>JBATHL010000339.1:0-1905 GCA_049666745.1 Gammaproteobacteria bacterium | reverse complement strand
TTACCCCAGAGCTTACCGTTACTCAGCAGCGGCACCATGATATGTGAAGGGGTAGACTTTTCGCCGCTGAAACCCTGCCACAGCTGCACGTGATTCGGCGATTTAAACACCAGTTAACCTGAAGTTTGACGGATACCGGTCGACAGAATGTCGGGGTTACGTTTCGCCACGACACGCACCAGGTTCTGCAGCTTCTTCAGGTCCCGTCGCGGATCCATCACCGAAAACTGGATCGCCAGTGACTCGCTGATCTGCTTGCGCGCCTCCAGCTGAATTCTGTCTTCATCCGGGGTAAAGCCAACCATATCGGCGGTGAGCAAAATACAGGCCGTCAGCAGGGACAGGGCGATGGCGATACGCATCGCCGGAAAAATGATTCCCAGTGATTTGCGCAGTTTACTCATTCATATCCCTGTTTTGCTCGCGCGCGCCATCCTTTCCGGAAAACATATTATCGACACGTTTCTGATGTTTTTTGAACTTGGTGTCCGAATCGTCGTCATCGCTATCTTCCTCAACGTCTTCTTTTTCCTCTCTCGACTTGAGTATCGGCAGCGGATCGAAACGATTAAGTAATGGCACGGTAGACATGAAACTGGCCAGCAGCGAGCCACCACGCAGGACCCAGCTGACGATGCCCGCGGTAAGACTCGCGGTCGATCCCATGACGATCTGCACGTCAACGTCATCGGCACTGGTTTGCGCTGCGTCACCGTCCATGCTGTTATGCATGCTGTCGATGCGTGCCAATAGTTCGAGTTCGTATTTTTCGTTGAGCGCCTCGTCGTCGCTGACCTGCAGACTCAGTTCGTCCAGACTTAAATTCCGCTGTTGGATAGCCTGCTGCTGGATAGCCTGCGCTTGAGGCTGCTCTATTATCTTCGCCACATACTTTTCTTTTACCGCGCTGGTTTCGGCCTTATCGGCTTCGGCTTGCTCCTGTTGCAGATAACCGGAATTATCGACCACCTCCTGCACCGCAGGCGGTGTGACATCCTGTGGAGCGCGAACGATGTCATCGACTACCGGGTCTACGCCGCCGCCTGTTTCCGTCTCCTCTTCAGGTGGAGGTTCGGCCTCGGGTGGAGGCTCGACTATCGGGGGCTCGACCACGGGTGGAGGTGGCGGGGGCGCAGCCTCTGCGGCACCATTGATGGTGATGACGACATCGTGCGTCGTACCATCGACAGTGGTAACGGTCAGCGTGTCAGTGATCGACTCACCGCTTTGCAATGCCTGGATTTCGGGATTGCCGTTGTCGGCGCTATAGCGCCAGTTACCAGCCGTATCGATGGTCAGTGCACCGAGCGCGCCGTTTACGGTTGTAGCGATAAAACTCGACTCGCCGGCATCGGGGTCGGCAATCGTCAGGACGCCGGCGGCGGTGAGATTCCCCGCCCGCAGGTTAAGATCCTCGGTTATGGTACCCGTATCCACGCCACCGATTACCGGTGCATTGTTCACCGCGGTGACCGTGATATTTAAGGTGCCAACATCGGTCAGGCTACCGTCGGTGACGGTATAGTTAACACTGTCCGCGCCATTGAAGTTGGCGGCCGGGGTATAGGTGTAACTGCCGTCCACCGCGATGGTGATGCTGCCGCCCGCGGTGGTGGCGAAGGTGCCCGGCACCACAGTTAAGGCATCGCCGTCGAGATCGGTGTCGTTCGCATCGAGATCGATGGTCGAGGTAAACGGCGTGTCTTCGATGGCTGTAATACTGTCATCGACGGCCACCGGCGCATCGTTCACCGCGGTGACCGTAATGGAAATGACCTGGGTTTCCACATGGCCATCATCATCGGTAACCTGGACGGTAAAGCTGTCACTACCATTAAAGTTAGCCGTTGGGGTATAAGTCCAATCACCGGCAGCATTAATCGTCGCTGTGCCATTGCTAGCAGC
>JBATHL010000338.1:0-11464 GCA_049666745.1 Gammaproteobacteria bacterium | reverse complement strand
GATTAACATCGCCGGACCGCCGAGTACAATGATATTGGCACCGGGTGGGATGTCCTGCTTGTCGATATGCTCACGCCTGATGATGCCGACGCCACCCGCGACCATGATTGGTTTGTGATAACCGCGCACTTCGGTGCCGAAACCTGTAGTGACGCTTTGTTCGTAGGTTCGAAAATAACCGCAGGTATTCGGTCGCCCGAATTCATTATTGAACGAGGCGGCTCCGATCGGGCCATCGAGCATGATATCGAGCGCGGAGGCAATGCGCCCCGGTTTGCCATTATCCTGTTCCCACGGCTGTTCAAAGCCGGGAATTTTCAGATTAGACACCGAGAATCCACACAGGCCGGCCTTGGGTTTGGAACCGGTACCAGTCGCGCCCTCGTCGCGAATTTCACCACCGGAACCGGTGGCCGCACCCGGGAAGGGTGAAATCGCGGTCGGGTGGTTATGGGTTTCAACCTTCATCAGAATATCGAGCTGCGCGTCTTCGTACTGATAATCAGCCGTGGCGGTGGCCGGTGCGAAGCGAGAGGAACTGAAGCCTTCGATGACTGCCGAATTATCGTGGTATGCCGACAGCACGCCGTCGCTATGCAGTGCGTAGGTATTCTTGATCATACTAAACAGCGACATGTCCTGTTCGACGCCATCGATAGTCCAGCTGGCGTTGAAAATCTTGTGGCGACAATGCTCGGAGTTGGCCTGGGCGAACATCATCAATTCGACATCGCTGGGGTTGCGCCCCAACTCGACGTAGGCCTGCGCCAGGTAATCGATTTCATCAGGCGAAAGCGCGAGCCCGAGATCGATATTTGCCTGCACCAGCGCGGTGCGGCCCTGCCCGGTGGAATCTATCTCGCTCAATGGTTGCGGCTGATGGGTCTGAAACAGAGCAGCGCAGTCTTCGAGACGGGTAAACACCGCTTCGATCATGCGATCGTGCAACAGGTCAAGCAGCACTTCGTCCGGGGTATCGACCGTGTACAGAATGCCGCGCTCGATACGGTTTATCTGGTTCAGGCCACAATTGTGAGCAATGTCGGTCGCCTTGCTGGCCCAGGGTGAAATCGTGCCGGGGCGCGGCAGCACATAGAACTCACGGCCGTCTACCTGCTCCGCCTGCAGCAGTGGGCCGTAGGTCAACAGGTTCGTCAGTACTTCGAGTTCGGCATCGGCGGGGTTTTGCGCACCACAATCGATCAGGTGAATATAACGACTGCTGAGCCCGTTTACGGTGATCCCCGCAGCGGTCATTTGTTGTTCGAGTTTTCTAAGTCTGAATTCGGATAATGCCGGACTACCGGGAAGGCATAGCATGTTCGATCGGGTCACTTTGCGGGGATGAAAAGGTGCGCAGATAATAACGGAAAATACGCAGCGCTCCAACCGGCAGCTCGATTAATTCTCGCCGAAAGAAATGCTGTGATAACGATAGCAGCGTATCGTGCTCGACCAGTACCCGGCAGCAAGACCCGCTTTTAGCATCAATTGCCCGACAAACTCGTCTGCAGTGCTCATCTTCTCCCAAACCTGGGGTAAAAATGTGGCGCGGTGACCCTGGTCTTCCAGCAGCAAACCATCCACCCCCGGCTGTAAATTATCGAGTAAGGCCTGGCGCGTATCGACTGCGATTAATTCCATCGACGACAACACCGATACCTCGATTGTTAAATTCTCGACTTCGTCGACCTGTACCTGTGCGAAACGTGGATCCCGAAATGCCGCGTTGAAAGCCGCGTTTGCCACTGCCTGGGCCAGCGGAGCAGACGGTTGCAGCGAACCGATGCAACCGCGCAGGTTCCCGCCAAGGGTCAAGGTTACGAATACAGCCGAGTCAATGCGCAGATTAGCGTCGAGCCGGGCAATATCCAGTTGCAACGCGGCGCCGGTATCAAGGCCGTTCATAATCGACTGGCGCGCGATGTCGAGCAAGCAGGCTTGCTCGTCGGCACTTAGATCAATGCAAAGCGAAAGCGGCATAGCCGACCACCCGGTTCGGTTGACCTGCCGTATCGCCGGAGTTACAGGCGTGCAGCAAAGACACGTTCAACGACTTAAACCGGGTCGAAGCCATCAGGCCGTTGATCGCACGGGCGCCACAGGCCTCGTCGCCCTTGAGCGTGGTTGATTTATGCAGGATTTGTTCGCAGGTGTTGGCATCGACCCGCCGGGCATCCTGGTAACTCAGGAAATGCGACATATCGGAGCTGACCACCACCAGCGTATGCGGGTCGGCGGCGAGCGCATCGATTACACCCGCCACCTGCTCAGCACCGGCACCCCCAACCACCACGGGTACCAGGGAAAAATCGTTGAGCACGGTTTGCAGGAAAGGCAATTGCACTTCGAGGCTATGCTCTTCACGATGCGCCTCATCGGAGATTTGTACGCCGGGCAGGCGACTGATCTGCTCTAGACCGGTTCGGTCAAGCGGGACCTCACCTAACGGGGTCGCGAAGTAATCTACCGACGGGATCGCCATGCCATCGACATAGACCCGGTGCGCGGGTCCGATCAATAGCACGCGTTTTACTTGATCAGGATCAGCTAACAGGCAACGAAAAGCGTAAGCAGCGGTCGAACCTGAATAGATATAGCCAGCGTGTGGTACTATCAGGGCTTCCGGCAAAGCCTCGGGAACCGCTGATTCAGCGCTTAACAGTTCATTGACAAGATGTTGCAACCGACCCGCATCCGCCTCGTAGAAGTAACCGGCAACCGCCGCTGCGCGCGTACTCATGATCTGTCCTCGATTCATTGTGATTCGATTATTATAACCCGAGTGCATTGCATCTACTTGCCGAGGATCAAGCCATGCAGGATTCGATAGTTACCACCCGCTACTGGCACCGTCTCGACGACGGCCGTTTGCAATGTGATCTGTGTCCAAGGCATTGCCATTTACGCGAAGGACAACGCGGGCTGTGTTATGTGCGACAACGCCTCGACGACGAAATCAAGCTGGTCAGCTATGGCCGCTCGAGTGGTTTTTGCGTCGATCCGATCGAGAAAAAGCCCCTCAATCATTACTACCCGGGCAGCGCGGTGCTGTCGTTCGGCACCGCCGGCTGTAACCTGGCCTGCAAGTTCTGCCAGAACTGGGATATGACCAAATCACGCGAAATGGATACCCTGGCCGACGCCGCGTCGCCACAGAAGCTGGCGAAAGTCGCCGCCGAGCTGTCCTGCCTCAGCGTGGCTTTCACCTATAACGATCCCGTCATTTTCCATGAGTACGCGATCGACGTTGCCGCGGCCTGCCGCGAACATGACATTAATACAGTCGCCGTAACCGCCGGTTATATCGACCCGGAACCGCGGGTTGAGTTCTTTGCCGCAATGGACGCCGCCAACGTCGATTTAAAGGCCTTTACCGACCGCTTTTACCACAAGATTTGCGGCGGGCATCTGGCGCCGGTGCTCGAAACCCTGGAATATATCAAACACGAAACCGATGTCTGGCTCGAACTGACGACACTGTTAATTCCCGGGGAAAACGATTCTGACGAGGAATTACACGCGATGACCAACTGGGTAGTCGAAAAGCTCGGCGCCGACGTGCCGATGCACTTTACCGCCTTCCACCCAGACTGGAAGATGCGCGACATCGAGAGCACGCCGGCTGCCACCCTGACCCGGGCACGCGGCATCGCCATCGACAACGGCGTGCACTACGCCTATACCGGAAACGTGCACGATAACAAGGGCTCGAGTACCTGGTGTCATTCCTGCGCAGAGTTGCTGATCGAACGCGACTGGTACGTGCTGGGACACTGGGGGCTCGATGCCAAAGGCTGTTGCGCCAACTGTGGCACACCGTTGCCGGGGCATTTCCTCGACCAGCCCGGACACTTCGGTGCCCAGCGAATTCCGGTTAATCTCAGCCGTTACCAATAGACATCGCCATTCCTGTTCGCAAACACCACTGCCCGAATAAGAGAAGATCGCAGATTCACTGGTGTGCAAAGACCACCTCGGGGGAATGTCTGCAAAAGTCGCTCCCAAACGGCAAAAGGCGCCGTTTGGTACATCCATGTAACCGCTTGGAGCCCGATGCGTCGGACCGCGGCCTCCTGCCTCGCTACACTTTTGCAGACATTCCCCCGAGGTAGCTCTATGTTAAACAGGCATCCAATAAATACTCCGGATCCGCTTAAGGTGTGGTCGTCCGACGTATCGGGATGACCAGTTGGTTGGAGATATGACGCAGTGGCCAGGCAGGGGGCTCGGTGCTTGCAGAGAATGACGCTGGTGGTGAATAGCAACGAATTTGCTTGAATAAAAAATTGGCAATCTTTATATAGTGTCGGGACATTTAAGAACCCGAGTTCATGCCATGCCCAACAAGATCCTGATTCTGTTTGCCCACCCATCGCAGCATCGCTCGGAAATCAACCTGCCGCTGATCAGGGCCTCCAGCAGCGTTGAGGCTGTGACGGTTGTCGATTTATACGCCGAGTATCCCGACTACTGCATCGACATCGATCGCGAACAGCAACGCCTGCGCGAGCACGATGTCATCGTTTTCATGTTTCCACTTTACTGGTATTCGACCCCTGCCATCCTCAAGGAATGGCAGGACCTGGTACTCGAATACGACTTTGCTTACGGACACGACGGCACCGCACTACACGGCAAAACACTGCTTTGCGCGATCACCGCGGGCGGCACCGAAAACGCGTATCAAACCCAGGGCTACAACCATTATTCGATTCGTGAGTTACTGCGCCCGATCGAACAAACCGCCACCTTATGTGGCATCAGCTATTTACCTCCCTACGCCCTGTTCGGTTCACGTACCGCGCTCGAGGATGGCAAGCTCGATAAGCATATTGAAAACTGGCAACAAATCCTGACCTGTTTGCAGCAAAACCGGATCGATGTCGATCAGGCGGCGCAGGCCGACAAGCTTAATGATTGCGTGAGCAGTAAAAATCGGGTCGCGTCATGACCAGCTATTTTATCCAGGCTTTTATTTACCTCTTCGCCGCGGTCATCGCGGTGCCGCTGGCGAAGCGCTTCGGGCTGGGGTCGGTGCTGGGCTACCTGGTTGCCGGTGTCGTCATCGGACCAGTGGTTGGTCTGGTTGGCGAAGAAACGCAGACCCTGCAGCATTTTGCCGAGTTCGGCGTCGTCATGATGCTGTTCCTGGTTGGTCTCGAACTCGAACCCAAAATGCTGTGGTCGATGCGTAATCGACTGTTGGGGCTCGGCGGACTGCAGGTCAGTCTTACCACGCTTGCTATTATGCTGATCAGCCTGATGTTTGGCCTGGACTGGCGCATTGCGCTAACCATCGGCCTGATCCTGGCACTGTCATCGACCGCGATTGTGCTGCAGACCCTGAACGAAAAAGGCCTGGCCAAAACCGAAGGTGGACGCGGTGCCTTTGCAGTTTTACTGTTCCAGGACATCGCGGTAATACCCATGTTGGCGCTGATCCCACTGCTGGAAATGCCCGCACTGGTAGTAGCAGCCAATGATGCTACCCGGCAAGCAGCCGCGAGCCACGGCCATCTCGACCTGGTGTCCGGCCTGCCAAACTGGGTTTACGCCGGCGTCGTGCTCGGCGCGATAGCCACCGTCGTGTTAGGCGGTATTTTTCTGAGTCGTCCGTTGTTCCGCTACGTCGCTCAATCCGGTCTGCGCGAAGTCTTTACCGCAACCGCGCTTATGCTGGTAATCGGTATCGCGGCTTTAATGAGCCTGGTCGGTTTGTCGCCGGCACTCGGTACCTTTCTCGCCGGTGTGGTACTCGCCAACAGTGAGTTCCGCCATGAGCTCGAAACCAATATCGAACCCTTCAAGGGATTACTGCTCGGACTGTTCTTCATTACCGTGGGCGCAGGCATCGACTTCGGCATACTGGCACAGGACTGGATGCTAGTTGGCGGCATCGTCGCGGCGGTCATCCTGGTCAAGGCAAGCGTGGTCTACATGCTCGCCAGGACCTTTGGCATCGGTTCCAGCGATCGCTGGCTGGCCACGCTGGGACTGGCGCAGGCCGGGGAGTTCGGTTTCGTACTGCTGGCTTTCAGCCTGCAAAACAACGTGATTCCAGCCGATATTGCACAGCTACTTGCCCTCGTGGTCGCCATCTCGATGTTCCTGACCCCTGCCCTGTTCATCTTCTTCGACAAGGTGCTGGTGCCACATTTTGAAAACGGAGGAGAACTGCGGCAACACGATGTCATCGATAAAAAGGGCCGCGTACTGATTGCCGGAATTGGCCGCTTCGGTCAGATTGTAAACCGACTGCTGGTCGCCAACGGCATCGAAACCATCGTCCTCGATCATGATGCCGGCCAGGTCGACAATATGCGCAAGCTGGAAATCAAAAGCTACTTCGGCGACGCGACGCGGCCCGAACTGCTCGAGACCGCGGGTATGGAAGACGTCGACCTGTTCGTAATCGCCATCGACGATCGCGAACGTGCGGTCGAGCTCGTACACCACATCCGCCAGCATTGCCCGCGCCTGGCCATCCTGGCGCGCGCCTTTGACCAGATTCACTATTACCAGCTGAAACAGGCCGGCGCGGAGTTCATTATCAAGGAAACTTACCACGCCGCACTTGATATGGGTTGCGAAGCGCTGACCCGGCTCGGGTTCCATCCGTTTCGTGCAGAGCAGCTGAAAAATGCTTTCATCGCGACCGAGAATGAAACCGTGGAGGACATGTACGCGAGCTGGGTGTCATCAACCGACCACGGCATGACCCCGGATTACCGCGAACTGTTCATGCAGCAGGAGGCGGCGATCCGCGCCGCAATGCAGGGAGATCGCAGCGATCGCCATAGTGTCAGCGAACGCGGCTGGAATCCGCCGCCCAAGGGCTATGCCGAGGATTTCTCCCGCGTTACAGCCGAGGGAACCGACAAAGATACAGACTAGCGAACCCGACTGGCAGGACTGATTTCGCAATACTTGACGCTGGTCAGTATGTGACATCGCCAGTTTTTTACAGTAGTGGATATCATCTAAACTACCGAGACCATGGATGACGGGTCACGTAACCCATGCAAACCTGCCCAGTGTCGATGATGCCACCGCGAACAGGCTGATCGCTGCACTCGACAACCCGCTGGCTTTCGGGCATCCGATCAAGTACCTGCGCCTGATAGAAACCCACATCTCGTGGATAATCCTGACCGGGGACTACGCTTACAAGATCAAGAAGCCGGTTGATTTCGGCTTTCTCGATTTCTCGACCCTGGAAAAACGACGTTTTTACTGCACCGAGGAACTGCGCCTGAATCGACGCTTCGCGCCTGAAATTTACCTGGAACTGGTCGAGATACGGGGTAGTGAAACTTCCCCTCGCTTGCATGGCAGCGGGGAAGTCATCGAGTATGCAATCAAGATGCTGGAGTTTCCGCAACAGTGCCTGCTTAGCGCCCACGCCGCCAACCACGACTTGAACGACGACCTGGTCGATGCTATCGCCACGACGGTTGCCTCGATGCATGCTGCCAGTGATCGGGCCGACCCGGCCAGCGATTTTGGTGCCGCCACGGTGGCGGCGAAATGGAGCGAGGAAAACATGGTGCATATCGCCCAGGCAATCGGCACCGAGTTCCTGCCGAACAGCTATTTCCAGTTAAAACGCTGGTACCAGGAAAACAATAGCTTGCTGACCTGCATCGACGCGCGCAAGCGCGACGGGTTTGTGCGTGAGTGTCACGGTGACTTGCATCTCGGCAACATGGCCCTGATCAACGATCGGGTAACACTGTTTGACTGTATCGAGTTTAATCCCCAGCTACGCTGGATCGACACCATCAGCGAGGTGGCGTTCGTGGCGATGGATTTACAAGCTCGCGGTTATGCCGAATATTGCTGGCGCTTTATCAACCAATACCTGGCCATCAGCGCTGACTACGCGGGGGTCAAACTACTGCGCTACTACTTTATCTATCGTGCCCTGGTGCGCGCCAAGGTAGAGGCGCTACGCGTCGAGCAGCAGGACCGGGACAGCAAAACCTGGCCGTCCCGTCTCAAACCGGCCCTCGATTACATCGAACTTGCCAGGCTTTGGGCTGACAGCCATCGCGCCGGCATGATTATCATGCACGGCCTGTCCGGATCGGGGAAATCGACCATTGCAGCGAAACTGGTCGAGACGCTGGGGGCAATACAAATTCGATCCGACGTGGTCAGAAAGCATATATTTGATCTCGACGCAGCCGCGCAAACCGATTCTGCGCTGGACCAGGGTATCTACACTGAAGACGCCACCGAGTTAACCTATCGCAGATTGCAACAAATAGCGCAAACCATCATCAATGCCGACTTTACGGTTATCCTGGACGCAACCTTCCTGCAGCAATCACGCCGCCGGCAAATGCTCGAGACGCAAACCGGTACTGCCTGCAAAAGGATTATTATCAACTGCGAGGCGCCCGTGGCAGAACTGCGCAAGCGCATCATCGAACGCGAAGATGATCCGTCAGAAGCGAACCTGGAAGTGCTCGAGCAACAACTGCTAACCAGGCAACCGATCAACACGGAGGACGAAGCTTTGGCCCGGGTTGTCAATATCGGCAGTGACGGCATCAACCCGGAGCAAATCCAGCAAATCAGGAGACTGCTGGCTAGTTAACGGTAAGCACATCGGCGTCAATAATATCGAGCAGTTTTTCGGCGGTGTTACCGATCAGCTTACCGCTGAACCCAGTGCGCGCGAGCGTGCCCATGACTACAATGCTTGGATCGACTTCGTTGCAGATCTCCTGCAGGGTTTCAACGACGCGGCCCTGGCGTAATACAATCCGCGTCGGATCAACATTATATAATTCGCCCAACTGTTCACTGGTGATCTCGCTACCATGCGTTTTTAACGGCAAATGCTCGGTGTCGATCGAATCCACATAGGCGCATGCAATATACAAATCCATGCCGACGATATCCGCAAATGCCCGTGCATCGCGTAAAATGACACCGTTTAGCCTGGCGTGCTGCGGATCGCCGGATTCAAGATCGAGACAGGCCAGAATTCGATCTGACTTCCAGTCCTGTGCCTGATCGGTGAACAGTATCGGACAGGCACAGTGCTCCATCATGTAGTAGTCGGCAGTCTTGCTGAAAAACCGGCGCGCCTTACTGTGGTGAAAACTCGACTTGATCATCAGGTCACAACCTGACTTTTCAGCGGCCCGCACCGACGCCTCGACCCATTTACTATTCCATATGACCTCTGTGCTATAGGGCACATCGCTCACCCTGCACGGTTGCATCAGTGTTTCCAGCCAGGTTTCTGCTTCTTCGAGCGTGCGCCGTTTGAAATCCCTGCGCGACGAGTATTCGCCCGCTTCGTCCAGTCCCTTTTGAATGCACAGTGAAGCATGGATATGACAGTCACCGAGCTTGGCGACAAGCAAGGCTTTTACCAACGCCAACTGGTGCGTGGCGGTAGGATCGATGATAACGAAAAGCCTGGTTTTCTTCTGCTTCATGTCAACCTCGTTAAAATTACGAAATAATGTGTTACTTGACTGTCAGACAACTGCATTCGGCCAACTGGGCAATCTTGTGCGAGGTACTACCGAGTAGCAGACTCTTCAAGCGACCGAAACCTCGACTGCCGCAAACGATCAGGTCTGCCTTGCGATCCCTGGCAAAAGCCACCACTTCATCGGCGGGACTGCCCAGCACTGCCCTGGCATCGACATCCTGCGCACCGTATTCCTGGGCACTCCTACGCGCCTGCTCGACCAGGAAATCGGCATACTGCAACATAGCCTTTTCCGAGTCAGCCGAATTCTGCGCCATCGTGTTCACCAGATTGACCGGCGCCTCCTCGAAGTCAATCACCATTCTGGGCATGGGTTCGATAATATGTTCGATTTCGCCCATCGTGCGCATCTCCTTTGGTATTTGCATATGACCGGCATCGATCACGTAGATAATACCGAGCCCTACCTGATCCTGTGCCGCGAGCATGGCGCCAATCTCCAGTGCCCTGCTGGAGTACAGCGAACCATCAAAAGCAACTACGATAGATTTAAACATCAAATTCTCCTGGATCTATGCCCGTTATTATTGCAGCATTTTCGCGAGACGGGTATGTTGACCCCAATCAAGTATTGGATGGCTAGCCGGCGGCTGTTAAGTAGCCTGTAGGCTTGAGCGCAAACCTTGATCTGAACCACTTGTGCAACTCCATCACCACCAGCACTGAAAGTGCCAGACCCAACAGGGTCAGCCACTGGGCAAAGCTAACCGGGCTTGCACCGAGCACATCTCCAAGCCAGGGGGTATACATCGCGCCGATGTGGACCAGCTGGGCGATGATGGTGCCGCCGAGCAATAACTTGTTGCGCATCGGGTTGTGGCGGAATACCGACAGGGTTTCCGAACGGCTATTGAACACATGTACGTTTTCAAACAGCACCATCAGCAACAGCGTACTGTTGCGGGCCTGCTCGAGGGTGAAACCCTGGTCCAGCAGGTATTTGAACAGACCAAACGCGACCACACCGATGACAATGGCCGAAATGATCACTCGTTCGAGCATAATACGGTTGAATATCGCCTCTTTGGGCGGCCTGGGTGACTGTCTGAGTTCACCGCCCTCACCCGGTTCAAACGCGAGCGCGATATCCTGGATACCATTGGTCACCAGGTTCAGCCAAAGCAATTGCACCGCCAGCAACGGTAGCGGTAAGGCCGTTATCATCGACAACACAAACAATACCAGCTCGGCTGCGCCGGTGGATATCAGCAGGAAAATGACCTTGCGTACATTGGCATAGGCAATGCGCCCTTCTTCGACGCCATCGACGATCGACTCGAAATTATCATCGGTAACGATAATCTCAGCGGTTTCACGAGCCACGTCGGTACCACTCTTACCCATCGCAACCCCAACCTGCGCCGCGCGCAGCGCCGGTGCATCGTTGGCGCCATCGCCACTGACCGCAACATAATGCCCGTTGCGCTGTAACGATTGCACGATATCGAGTTTCTGTTTCGGCTCAACCCGTGCAAACACCGTCGCAGACTGCGTCATCCGGTCGATCTCTATCTCCGAGTCGGCTGCCTTTAACTGTGGCCCGGTAACCACCTGCGTCTCGTCTTCGAGCAGGTCAAGTTCTCGTCCGATGGTCAATGCAGTGACCGGATGATCACCGGTTACCATCGCTACACGGATGCCCGCGGCACGACATTTCGCCACCGCAGATTTCGCTTCGGGCCGCAACGGGTCGATCAGTCCCACGAGACCAATCAGGGTTAGATTTTTCAAATACGCGTGACTGAATTCTTCCGGGTCGTTGATTTCGATATCGCCGTATGCCATCGCGATGACCCGGTATCCTGCCGCCGCCAGCTCCTTTGCCTGGGCTTCAACCGCTGCGGTGTCGAGTTCACTGCTGCCACCGGGTGACACGATTTTGTCGCACATCAGCAGCAGTTTTTCGAAAGCGCCTTTGACAAACGCGCGCGGTTTGCCATCAACGAG
>JBATHL010000337.1:0-1811 GCA_049666745.1 Gammaproteobacteria bacterium | reverse complement strand
GCGTGAATAGTAAAAGCTACACCAGGGCGCTCGCCGACTTTCCAGAGCACATGGGAGATGATTTCTCGCCTGACCAGATCCCAGCACACAGGAGACATGCGGGTTCACGTCAAGTACTCGATAACCTGCTCGCGCTGAACGCCTGGAGTCATACGGCTGTTGCACAAAAAAAGCATAATTCCTCCGGCTGGCCAACCGCCAGTGAGTCTGGCGAAAGAACGTCGCGAGATTTTTTTATTCTTGCGTTGTTTCCAGAGAATAACAATTTCTTTTGCTGACGGACCCCTGAGCGATTTGACGCGAAGGTAGGCTGTGTTGAACTCGGTCATCTGACCAAATCGCTCAGGGATTTCTGCGGGAACTTCCGGATGCGGCCTGGGCCAACTCCAGCCCTTTAACGGTCACACAGCAACGGCGCTAATACACGGCCAGCGGTCCTTGCTCGTCTACCCCTTCACCAAGCGGATACGGAATGAGCCGTCGCTGCTCTCTATATATACCCCTTCAAGTTACAGCATGTGGATATGGCCATTCAGAATGAGCCGACTGCTGAAACGCTGGATCAAGGTAACCGCACCCGTCTAGGCCGCATTATCGGAAAAATCAGCCCCCTTGATCAGGCGCGTAGCGATGAAGCAATACACAATGGCCCGCACCCAACTCATCGCCGTAGGGTCCGGCCAACTCAGGCCGTGGGCAACGCCCTTGTGAGACATTAGTTTACAACAGGCGAAAACAACAAAAACTGCCAGCCATCATTTCCCCCGAATATCGGCTTCCTGGAAAAAACGCTTGGCGCCCTCGTGCAGCGGCGCGGTATTGCCGGCGCGCATCTCATCGACATGGAGTCTCTCATAGGCGTCGTGCTGGCGACGTAGCAGATCTAGCTTCTCGAAAACAGACTTCACCACCCAGTATGCAATATCTGAATCAAGATTCTTCGACGTAACAACTGTCCCTTTAACGCCAAAGGTGGCTATCGATCCCTCGTGTTTCTTATAAAGCCCCGGGGCAATTCCCGACTCGAAATAATAGGGGGCTTTCGACACAAGCCGGTCAATCACCGTTTCGCTTACCGGGATCAACACGGCGTCACAGGTTTCAATTGCTTTTCTTACAATTTCATTTGGATGCACCATAGTCAGGACGAATGCATCGATCGCCTTGTTGCAAAGCGCCCCGGTAGCCTCAGCCGACTTTAGATCTCTAACTTGTTTGAAGTCCGCCATCTTCCAGCCTAGAGCTGACATAACCGCCTGCGTCGTAGCCCGCTGGCCAGATCCCGGATTTCCTAGGCTCACGCGCTTTCCCTTAAGGTCCTCAAAAGACCGCACGCCCGCATCACGACGGGCCACAACCGTAAACTGCTCCATGTGTAGAGTGAACAAAGCTCGTAGGTCTTCATCAGGACCGGCCTTCGCAAACGGGCCTTTCCCAAAGTAGGCATTATGCTGCCAATCCGATTGCGCCAATCCGAGATCAAACTGACCGGCGCGGATTGCATTGAGATTATAAATCGACCCAGGACTGCCTTGAGCTTCGCATTTTATGTTGTGTTCGCTCTGCCGCCTATTGACGATCTGGCAGATCGCCTGGCCAGCGCGATAGTAGAAGCCTTGTGCGCCTGCGGTGCCGATCGATATTTCTTTTACTTCGCCAAATACCTGACCGGGCAATAAGCTGACTAAGGCAGCGATTGCGATAAAAGGGTAAGTGAGATTGAAGGCCTTCATATCGAGTGTTTCTCCAGCCTATTAAGCGCTTCCGGTTCCACAGAGTGAAGACCGAACCGTTTGTGGTCAGGTGCGGGG
>JBATHL010000336.1:0-4410 GCA_049666745.1 Gammaproteobacteria bacterium | reverse complement strand
GTGCAACAGCGCCGCCCCAGGGTGAATATACGATGGAGTGGGAATTCAACAGCATGGCCGATTTTGTCAAAGCCCACCAGCAGGAAACCAGTTAGGCCAGTCGTTAGCAGATCTTGGCAGGCATGTCCGCAATCAGGGTTGTGGTTTGGTGGCGGTTGACGTCGGCGTAAACAGGTTAATCGATTTGGTCTGCCCGCGCGCGGTCACTTCACCGATGCACTTCAGCTCGAATTCGCCGGCCTGCGCGACGCTCGACTCCGAAATCAGCAGGCGGCTGCCGTATTCCTTGTTCAGGGCCTCGAGGCGAGCGGCGAGGTTTACTGCATCACCATGCACCGTGTAGTTCAAACGTCCTTTCGCGCCGATGGCGCCGGCGACCACGCTGCCGGTATTGATACCGATGCGGATGTTCAGTGTTTCACTTTCGAAGTCGTTACCGGCGACGCAGTCCAGCATCTCCAGCGCCGCCTGAATCGCATTGCGGGCATGATTGGCATCGGTCACCGGGACGTTGAAGGTGGCCAGGATCGCGTCGCCCTGAAACTGGGTGACCACGCCGCCATGTTGTTCGAGGATGTCCACCATCGCGGAAAAAAAGGCATTCAGCACATCGACGATCTTGACCGGCCCCAGCGACTCGGTGAGTTGGGTAAATCCCTCGATATCGCAAAACAATACGGTGGCCTCGGTTTGTTGAACCGGGATCGAACCGCCGCCCGCGAGTAGTGAACTGGCGACTTTTTCCGGCACGAAGCGACCCAGCGTATCGCGAATCACCTTACGTTCACGTAAATTTTGCACCATGTTATTGAAGGCTCGGCCGGCATCGTCTATTTCGCGGATATGGCTGGCCTTCAATTGATCGACTGCATCGAGTTCACCCGCGTCGACCGTATTAGCGGCATTTACGATTTCCTTGATCGGAGCACTGACCTTGCGGCCGACCATGATCGAAGCAAACACTGCAAACACCAGCACCGCGATCCCCGCCAGCATGGCCCTGACCATGCGATCTCGCCAGTCAGTCGATCTCAGGGACATGTTTACATAGGCGCCGACGGTCCACGGAGCAGGGCCATAACGTTCGATGTCACGATACAGGTAAAGATAAAAATCATCTCCCCAGTAGACGCCACTGGCGTTGGTGTCGACGAGTTCTCTGGCGATAAACGGGTCTGTTTCGTCCGGTGACCAGATGCGCTGTAACACCAGGTCGCCCATCTCGTCGATTCGCGACAGGGGTTGCTGCTCACTGCCGGTACTAATGGCTGGATGCGAAAGCACGAAATCCCGGTTGTAGAGTACAAATGGCGTAATTCCGGTCTCGGCGTATTCTCTTGAAAGGTAAGTGGAGAGGCCCTTCAGCGTCAGAATTTGCGCAAACACGCCGATAAATTCACCGTTTGCATCATGCAGCGGAGTATCGTGCAACAGCGTCGAAGCACCGACGGTTTCGGTAAATATCGGTTCGCGCCAGGTCGGAGATTGCGTGCTTTTTACCTGTTTCAGATAATCCTGGATCCAGGATTTCTGCGACCAGTCTTCGTCTATTGCTAACCGGTCATCGCGTCCCCAGCGGCGGCTGTTACCATCAGGTGTAATAATTGCAACACCTGCAACCTGCGGCGTTGCCGCCAGGCTGCCAAACATATAATCATCCAGCGCAGCGGGATTGGATAAGTCCCTGACATCGTTCGCGACCCAGCGCGCCTGGTCTCGAATCGGCGCCAGGCGTGCTTCAATGCTCGACTCCATCGAATCTATTAGCGTAGTTGCATTGCCTGCCAGCTGCTTGAGCGTACTTTCCGCGGCCTGGCTGAAACCAAGGTAGAGTACGATGGCCACGGTCAGTGCGAGCAGACTGCTGGTACCAAACACGGTGATCGCAGTGATTGGAATACGATACTTTGCTGACATCCTGGTCGCCGGGCTGCGGCTAAGTTTGAGCGAAACCCTAAGTTAGGGCTTCTTGCGGGTGTTGGTCAAGCCTTAAAAATTTGTACCGCCGGGTCTGCTCCGGCAAATTTCTGCAGTAATAGTTCACGACGCGTTGCAACAGCCTCGATACTGGCCTGTTTGACATGTCCAAACCCTCGTATCTGCTGTGGTAAGCCCGCGATCTCGATTGCCGTATCCAGGTTATCCGGCCTGGTTTCATCCAGCAGTTGTTCGATATCATCCTCGTAAGCCGTGATCAGGTCGCGTTCCATTTTACGCTCTGCGCTGTAGCCGAATATATCCAGCGCGCTACCGCGCAAGTTCCTGAATCGCGCCAGTACGCGGAGTAGCGGCAGCATCCAGCCACCGAATTCGCGCTTGATCGGTTTGCCGGAATGAGGATCGCGTTTAGCCAGCAATGGCGGGGCCAGGTGGAAACGCAAGCGATAGTCACCTTCGAACTGGGTTGCCAGCGTCTGCTCGAAGTCGCCGTTACTGTATAGTCGCGCGATTTCATACTCATCCTTGTAGGCCAGCAAGCTGAAATAGTTGTGTGCCACTGCCTCGGTCAAGGGCAGCTCGACATCGGTTGACTGTCGCAATTCCTGTTCGAACCTGCGCACCCGATCAACCAGGTGAAGGTAGCGACTGGCATAAGCCTGATCCTGGTAATCGGTCAGGAAGGCGCTGCGATATGCGATGACTTCCTCCAGGCTTTCAGCTTCAGTAGTCTTATGTTCGTTGCCAAGGCCTGCCTCGGCAAGCACTGCGGCGGTATCGATGGTGTAACGTCGTCCCCACAGGAAGGCCTGCTGGTTTTGTTCTATCGCCACGCCGTTTAGCTCGATCGCGGCGTTGATCGCGTCCGCGCCGAGCGGTATCAGGCCCTGCTGGTAAGCGACACCGAGTAAAAAGAAATTGGCGTAGATCGCATCCCCCAGCAGCCGGGTCGCGAGCGTGGTTGCGCGCACAAAGTGGCTATGCCCACTTTCAATTTCTCCGGCAATGGCCTGCTCCATATCGTTAATCGGGAAGAGGGCATCCGCGTCGCGGGTAAAATCAGCGGTGGGCGACAAGTGGCTGTTGATCACGGCGTGTGAATGATCCCGGTTCAATTTGGCCAGCGCATCATCGGCCGCTGATACCACGAGATCTGCGCCAAGTAGCAGGTGTGCTTCACCGGCTGGAATTCTGACCGAGTAAATCTGTCGCTGGTTTTCGGCGATGCGCACATGCCCGGTTACCGCGCCGAACTTTTGTGCCAGCCCGGTCTGGTTCAGTACCGATACGCCTTTCTGTTCGATATGCGCGGCCATGCCGAGAATCGAACCCACGGTCAATATGCCGGTACCGCCGATGCCGGTAATCAGGATATTAAATGGCCCATCGATTGAAATTCGCTGTGGTTCGCCCGGTTCAGCCCAGTTACCGGTCTCTGCGCCAGGCTGGCGCTTGCGCAACTGCCCACCGTGTACCGTGACGAAGCTTGGGCAAAATCCGCGTACACACGAATAATCCTTGTTACAGGCACTCTGATCGATGGCTCGTTTACGACCTAACCCGGTTTCTTTTGGGATAATCGACAGGCAGTTGGACTGCAGGCCACAATCACCGCAACCTTCGCACACCGCCTCGTTGATGAATACCCGTTTGGCGGGGTCTTCGAGGATGCCCTTCTTGCGGCGGCGTCGTTTTTCCGCGGCGCAGGTTTGCGCGTAGATCAGCGCGGTGCAACCCTCGGTATCGCGCAATTCGCACTGGATTGAATCCAGCTGACTTCGATGCGTGATGGAAACACCATCATGTCTCGAAAAAGCAGAGCCCCGATAGCTGTCGGGATGATCGGAAACGATGGCAATACGTTGTACACCCTCGGCGCGCAATTGCTCGACGATCTGGTCAACCGACAGGGCGCCATCGAGTGGCTGTCCGCCGGTCATTGCGACCGCATCGTTGTACAGGATTTTGTAGGTGATATTGACCCCGGCAGCTACCGCGGCGCGGATCGCGAGCAATCCCGAATGAAAATAAGTACCATCGCCGAGGTTCTGGAATACGTGCCTGGTTTCGGTAAATGGCGCCTGGCCCAGCCAGGTGGCGCCTTCCCCGCCCATCTGGGTAAAGGTTTCGGTGCCGCGATCCATCCACGTGGCCATGTAGTGGCAACCGATACCGCCGTACGCCTTGCTGCCCTCGGGCACCACGGTTGACGTGTTATGCGGGCAGCCGGAGCAGAACCAGGGTTTGCGTTCGGCGCGATTCTTTGGTTTGGCGAGCGCCGCTTCCTTGGCTTCGAGGAAGGCCAGGCGTTGCTGGACCGATTCGCTGTCGAAAAACTTCGAGATTCTGGCGGCGATGACGCGCGCGATCATCGCCGGGGTCAGTTCGCCGAGATTGGTGACCAGCAGGTTGCGATCTTCATCGTATTCGCCGACCACGCGCGGGCGCCTGTCGACCGGCCAGTTATATAGT